>DNPQ01000562.1:13520-42139 GCA_003501335.1 Bacillota bacterium | reverse complement strand
TTTTAATTGACGTCAGACCCTTCGGACTTACCGGACGCCAGGCGGAAAGCGCCGTCCGGGAATGCGGAATTACTTTAAACCGGAATGCGTTGCCGTTTGATACCAATGGTCCCTGGTATACCAGCGGTTTACGGGTCGGCACGGCGGCTGTAACCACCCTCGGAATGGGCGCCGCTGAAATGAAAGAAATGGCTGCTATTTTTAAATTGGTCTTGTCTCATACTAAGCCGGAAACGATTACTACGGGTGAACATGCCGGTAAATTGAGTAAAGCTAAGTTCATCCTGGATGAGAAAGCGAAGACGGAAGCACGTTCAAGGGTTAAGGCATTATTAGACCGTTTCCCGGTCTATCCGGAGCTAGACTTGGAGTTTTTAATAAAATATTTTTTATAATCAATTGAGAAAATATGGCGTGCTAAATAAAATTTATTTTTGGTACGTCATATTTTTATTAACTAATCCTCAATTAGAGCTAAAGACAAAGCGTATAAGTGAAATCGGTTAGCCTAAGGAACGAAGTATGAATAAATGATAACAGTTTATTAAAAAAAGTTTTGGAAGGATAGAATTTTTAGCAGGAATTTAATTGTTGGTAACGAATTTTTTAAAAATAAGAAACATTGTTCTCGTAAATGGAACAATATAAAAATTTAGAGTGAAAATCTTTAATGAGAGTTCATCGAAATGAAACCTGTAAAAATAAAATAGCTAATCAAATGATTGATATTTTGTTGCCAGAGTCTGCAAAATTATTTTCAATGACTAAGCCAATAATCATCACTGATCCGGCTTGGGCGGTTGAGCAGGCGTTGAGGAAATCCATCGGTTCACCAAATTTGGAGGAGATAGTTATTAGAAAGCTCCGTTCTAATCGGGATTGTAAAGTAGCCATAGTTATTTCAGATAATACAAGGCCAGTCCTTTATAAAGGAAATGCCGGTATACTTTGGCCTATTATAAAAAAAATTACTGGATACTGGGATTTCCAAAGATAAAATTTTTATTTTAGTGGCTAATGGGACTCACCGGCCTTTGCGGCCGGAAGAATTGAAAATCATGATTGACTCATGTATTTTGGAGTTGGGCATTCCAATTATTAATCATGATTGCCGCGATGAAGCAAATTTGGTTTACATAGGGAATACGCTTCGCAATACTAAAATTCTTATCAATCGATATTATATGGAAGCTGATATAAAGATTATTACCGGATTAGTTGAGAGTCACTTTATGGCAGGTGTTTCGGGAGGACGAAAATCGATTTGCCCAGGTTTAATAGGAGAGGAAAGTACTTTTGTTTTTCATAGTGCTTTGTTCTTGGCTTCCCCAAAAGCCTGTGATTTAAATTTAGCGGGGAATCCTTGCCATGAAGAAGCTTTAGCAATAGCAGAAAAAGCCGGAGTAGACTACATCGTCAATGTTACTTTAGATTCTGAGTTTAAACTCACGGGTGTTTTTGCAGGTGATTTGAAGAAGGCACACGAAAGTGCAGCTGAGAAAGTTATAAAAGATACAATGATTCCTATTGAAAATGAATTTGATATTGTAATCACACATGCGGGATATGTAGGAATCAATCATTATCAAGCGGCGAAAGCGGCTGTTGGGGTTATACCAGCACTAAAAACGGGTGGTATTTTAATTGAGGTTGCTGACAATATTGATGATGATCCTGTTGGAAGCAATAAATATCGTACTTTGATCCATTTGTTGAAATTGTGGGGAACAGAAAAGTTCGGCCAATCCATAGCCTCGCCAAATTGGATTTTTATTCCAGAACAATGGCAAGTACAAATGTGGGGGAAAGTATTTGCTAAGATTCCTCCAGAAAATTTTATTTATTATAGCCCGCAACTTTTAGTCAAAGATTATGAAATACTCCCGGGTGAAGATGGCAATCTTTTTTTGGCGGAAGAGGAACGGTATCATGGAACCATTGATACAATTCCAAGAGTCATCGAATGTGCTTTAAAAAAATCGTGATGGATTTTCAAGAATCGAATCAACGAAATCCGACCATAGCTTTTTTTACGGATGGACCCTACGGAGTACCAACAAGAACTGATTCATAAATTCGGGCTTGGCTCCCTCGGTTTATTGGTAATAAGGAAACTTATCTTTAAGAAGGAATTTTTATTAATAAAATTGGAATTTGTAGATATTTCCAATAAAAAAGAAACAATGTTCGCAATTAAATAACAAAATAATAAAACCAAACGATGGAATAATCAATAAGACAGAATTATTTTTTATGTTTATAAACTTTTCCGCTAAGGAGGCCATGATGGCATTAATTCACTGCCATTTTCACTCGGATGTTTTAGGGTTATCGACTTCCATGTATGTTATATTACCCCAAGCGGCACAAAGACCTACCAAGATGAAAGGTGCGTTGGAACGGAACGAATATTCCACTTTGTACTTGTTACATGGTTTATCCGAAGATCATACGACTTGGCTGCGAAAAACAGCCATTGAAAGATATGTAGCACAGTTAGAGCTTGCCGTGGTAATGCCGGAAGTACAGCGAAGCTTTTATACAGATATGTCGAACGGAAGTCGCTATTGGACCTTTATTAGCGAGGAATTGCCTGAAATTCTACAGAGCCTTTTTGGTTTATCGGCATTACGAGAGAAAAATTTTGTAACGGGACTTTCGATGGGAGGCTATGGAGCTTTTAAATTAGCATTGGCTAAGCCGGAAAAATTCAGCGCTGCGGCAAGCCTTTCTGGAGTTTTGGATGTTGTGCATTGGTCCCAAAAAATCAGTGCTAGGGAAAAAATGGAATGGCGCAATATTTTCGGAGATTTGGAACAATTGGCGGGTTCTGAGAACGATCTGTTTTTTTTGGCCCAAAATCTTGTGACAACCAACAAACCTTTACCAAAGTTATATCAATGTTGTGGAACTGAGGATTTTCTCTATGAGACGAATGAGCGTTTTACAAAATTAGCTAGAGAACTTCGATTTGATTTAACATATGAAGAAGGGCCGGGAGAACACCGATGGGAATATTGGGATCAAATGATTCGGCGGGTATTGGAATGGTTACCGTTGAAAGCAAAAATTTTTTAAGAGGAGGTTGTCCTATCTATGAAAGTTGTTATTACTCCGGATTCTTTTAAAGGTTGTTTATCTGCCAAACGGGCGGCTTTGGCGATCGAAAAAGGAATTAAGAGCGCGTTTTATGATGATGTTCATCTGGAGTGCTTTAGAATTCCTATGGCCGATGGCGGAGAAGGAACTGTAGAAGCAATTATTGAAGCAGTTGGCGGGGATATTATTGTAGAAGAGGCTTTAAACCCTTTGGGGAAAAGTACTACTTCCTTTTATGGAGTATTACCGGATAATACCGCAGTTATAGAAATGGCGGCGGCTTCCGGTTTAAACCTTATTGATTCTTCTGAGCGGAATCCTTTACGAACGACAACCTATGGAACCGGTCAATTAATATTATCAGCACTTAAAAGGGGTTGTAAAAGATTCATCATCGGCATCGGAGGCAGTGCTACCAATGATTGTGGGGCTGGGATGGCTCAGGCACTTGGCGCCAAATTGCTCGATTATGACGGTCATGAAATCGGATTTGGAGGAGGAGAACTGGATAAAGTTGCTAAAATAGACGTAACTTCATTATATCCAGAAATACACTCAGTCCGGTTTACCATTGCCTCCGATGTTAAGAACCCACTCTGCGGGCCTGATGGTGCCTCTAACGTATATGGACCTCAAAAAGGGGCCACAGCTGAGATGGTTAAAATATTAGACAATAACTTACGACATTTTGCCGGAGTTATCAAAAAAGAAACAGGAAAAGATATACTCAATGTACCGGGATCAGGGGCTTCAGGGGGATTAGGAGCCGGTTTGATAGCTTTTCTTGAGGCGGATATTCAATCGGGAATTGACATTGTAATGGACCTCGCTGATTTGGAAAAGAAGATTCAAGATGCCGATTGGATCATAACTGGAGAAGGAGCAACCGATTTTCAAAGTATGTTTGGCAAGGTTCCTTTTGGAATCGGGCAATTGGCTAAAAAGTGGGGTAAACCGGTACTTTGTATATCAGGAACATTGGGAAGCGGATGTGAGCAACTTTATGATATAGGTATTACTGGCTTATTTAGTATTGTTAATAAGCCGATGACGCTTCAAGAAGCGATTACTGGAGGTGAAAAATTGCTGACTCAGGAAACAGAGAATATTTTTCGGCTTATAAAGGCTTCATTAACGATTGGGGCCTAGAAAAAGAAGAGGAGGAAATTGGTGATGTTTAATTTGACCGGAAAAGTAGCATTTATCACTGGAGCAAGCCGGGGATTTGGGCAAGCGATCGCTACTACATTAGCTGCAGCCGGAGCCGATTTGGGATTATTTGCCCGTACTGAAGAGGGGCTGTTGGAAACTGCTAAGTTTGTTAAAAATCATGGACGCCGTGTTTTAACCTGTGTGGGAGATGTTATGCATCCCGATGATGTATCTGCAGCCATTCAAAAAACCGTCGAGCAATTTGGTAAACTGGATATTTTGATTAATAATGCCGGTATTATTGTTCGTCACCCTATTGAAGAACTTACCGATGAGGATTGGTTTAAAGTCATGAACACTAATCTTTCTGGACCATTCTTTTGTACTAGAGCGGCTGTGCCTTACATGAAACAGCAAAAATGGGGCCGAATTATTAATGTAAGCTCCATGATGGGATTAGTAGCTTTGCCAGAACGGGTAACTTATAGTACGAGTAAAACTGGAATCATTGGAATGACAAAATCTTTGGCATTGGAACTAGCGCAGTATAATATAACAGTAAACGCTATCGCACCGGGGCCTTTTTTAACCGAGTTAAATCAACAGGCCAAGGGCAATCCGGTTGTTAATCAATTTTATATGGAACGCACTCCGTTAAAGCGTTGGGGTGATTCGGGAGAAGTCGGTTCTTTGGTTTTATATTTGGCTTCCGAAGAATCAGCCTTTATGACTGGAACGGTTATCCCAATTGATGGGGGTTGGACTGCGCAATAAAAGATTGTTATTTTGCTTTGCGTGTGCCTTAAGACTTGGCAACTTAACAATAACATTAGAATGATATTGACACAATCCGTGTTATATTCTAATATTGAATGGTATTTATAGGTAATTCTTTATATTTAAAGGAATTGGGAGATGAAAGATGCCAAGTCAGGATGAAGTAAATTCAGTCAATAAAGCTTTCGCCATTTTAAAACTTTTTCAAAAACAATCTGAATTGGGGATTACGGAGATTGCTTATTTAATGGGTATGGCGAAAGGGTCTGTTTACCGTTTTGTGACTACTTTAAAAAGAAACGGATTGCTGGAACAAAACTTAGAGAATGAAAAATACCGCCCGGCTGTTGGATTATTGGAATTTTCCAGCTTATATGTGGGCCACTTAGATTGGCGTGCGGTGGTTCATCCTTTTATGGAACTCTTATCTGAAAAGACGCAAGAAGATATTTTGTTAGCAGTTTTGAATAAATCCAATACTGTATATATCGATAAAATAGAAGGTAAACAGATGTTGCGGATGGTTCCGCAAATAGGGTTTCCCCGTCCGGCTCATTGTACCGGAACCGGGAAAGCTTTGTTAGCCGAATTGGGCCAGCAACAATTATTAGAGCTTTATAAAGGGCAGGAATTAATCCGCTATACCGAAAATACTATCACTAGTTTTAATGCCTTATTAGATGAATTGGCTTTAATTCAAAAAAAGGGTTATGCTTTTGATAATGAAGAATTTGAACTTGGTGTGGTGGCGGTTGCTTCTTCTTTTCGCGGAATAAACGGTGTTCTTGGGTCGCTTAGCGTTTCGGGTCCACGCCTTCGCTTTTCTGAAAATAAAATTGACGAGATGGCTAAGGCGGTTATTGATATATGCAATGAAATATCAAGACGGTTAGGCTGGAGAGAGGGGCAGATTCATAATAATAATTGGTAGATAAAGAGTTTGTTAAATTTTTAGTTCAAAAGTGTAAAAAAATTTTTTTTTGTTAGCAGGATAATGGATAAAGATAGTGAATTATTTATTACATAAACAAGAAACAAGGTTCTCATAATCGAAACAATTAATAATTAGATTATAATTCATGGTCTTTATCCGGAATTCAAGCTAAATATTTAATTTTTTGTAAGTATGTGAAACGATGTTTCTTATACAAGAACAAATGTTTTCACATATCCTATGTTATCTATGATTACAGAATTTTTAGTGATGCAGATAGCCACGACTTATTATTAAAAATAGAATAATAATTTATGAACGAGAACCTTAAAGTATATGGATTTAAGCTAGAAGAACTAATTTAAAAATAGAGTTCCTAGACAAACTCATTATACGAAACATTGTATACACATAAGAAACAATATATTACACTTTTTAGAAAGGAGTAATTTCTTATGGTTAAACTTCAACCGGAAAATGTTTTGTTTAAAATTCAAACTCTGGCATCGGTTCAGCAGAATCGAATTGCGTTGATCGATGATTCAAAGGAGATTACTTACGGTGAGTTATTCCGGGAGATCATACGCACCCAAATGATGTTGAAAGAGAAATTTCAAGCCAAACGCGGTGATCGAATAGGAATTTTAATAGAAAACACCATCGAAAGCGCAGCCGTGTTCCTGGCTATTATCCGCTTAGGAGCGATTGCAGTCATTATCAATACCAAATTGGCTAAACCGGAAGTTGATTTTATTATCCACGATTCTAACCCGGTTTTGGTTATGGTCGGTAATGAAAGCTTTTTACCCCTGGTTGATAGTGAGACACGAGTGTACTTAATTCCTGGGGGAACTCAATCGGGGGTGGATTTTAAAAATTTTGCTGATGATGCGCCGGGTTTCCGTGATGCGGACTGTGCGGTCATTATGTATACTTCCGGTACCACTGGACGGCCTAAGGGGGCTATGATTACTCATCATAATATCACGTATGCGGTTGATTGTTATATCCATGATGTTGGTCTAAGAGAGAATGATTCTACGATTGTAATGGTTCCATTATTCTATGTTACCGGCTTGATTGCACAGTTGATGGTTTTTTTATGCTTGGGAGCCAAAATTGTTTTATTACATCGGTTTGATGCGGAAAAAGCTTTGGAGAAAATAGCTGAATATCGAATAACCCATCTACATTCAGTAGCAACGGTTTATTTATCCTTAGTTACCGCTATACAAAATAGTAAAAATTTAGATTTAACCTGTATCCGGCAAGCATTATGCGGTGGCGGACCAATTACAGAAGCCTTGATTGAACGTTTGAAAATTTATTTACCATGGTTGGAGTTCCGGCGTATCTACGGTTTAACCGAAAGTACTTCACCGGGGACTGTCATGCCGATTGACGTCCAACAATTACCTGAAAAATCAGGTTCTTCCGGCTTGCCAATGCGTTGGATGAAAGCCAAAGTAGTTGAGGAGGATGGTTCAGAAGCAAAATTAAATGTAGCTGGCGAGCTTTTACTCAAGGGAGAAAATGTAATTAGAAGTTACTGGGAAAATTCCGAAGCTAACAGCAAATCTTTCATAGATGGTTGGCTTAAAACCGGCGATATAGCCAAAATTGACCGTGACGGTTTTGTTTATATTCTGGATCGCAAAAAGGACATGATTATTCGGGGCGGGGAAAAAATCTTTTGTTCCGAGGTAGAAGGGGCATTGGCACAATATCCCGGTGTTAAAGAAGTAGCTGTGATTGGTATTCCCGATCTCTATTATGGCGAAGCAGTTATGGCTGTTGTTGTTCCATCTGAAAATATCACTTTAAAGAAGGAAGACGTCATTCAGTTTGCCCGGACCAAACTGGCCAAGTTTAAAGTCCCGGCTGAAATTGAGTTTGAGAATGAACTGCCCAGAAGTTCGGTGGGGAAAATTCTTAAATCGGATTTGAAGAACAAGTTTGCAAATTAAATATCCATACAATTTGAAAGGAGAGTTCAAAAATGAGATTGGAAAATAAAGTTGTGGTGGTTACCGGCGCCGGTCGTGGCATCGGGAAGGGAATCGCGGTTCGCTTGGCTGAAGAAGGTGCCAATATTGTAGTGGCTGATGTCAACTTAGAGATTGCTACTTCAGCTGTAGATGAGATCAAGGAATTGGGGAGGAAAGCACTTCCGGTAAAAACGGATGTTTCCAAATGGGATGATGCCCAAAATCTTATTGCCAGCACGGTTCGCGAATTCGGACGAATTGATGTTCTGGTAAACAATGCCGGCATCAACAGGGATGCCATGTTGCACAAAATGGCATCGGAACAATGGGATCAAGTAATCGCAGTAAATCTTACCGGGACTTTTAATTGTATGAAAGCGGCTGCGACAGTAATGCGTGAACAGGAATACGGCCGGATTGTCAATATTTCCTCTGCCGGGTGGCTCGGAAATATTGGTCAGGCTAATTATAGCGCCTCCAAAGCGGGAGTTATCGGTTTAACCAAGACTGCCGCCCGGGAATTGGCCAAAAAGAATATCACGGTCAATGCGATTTGTCCGGGATTTATTGATACCGAGATGACGCGGGGAGTCCCGGATAAAGTTTGGGAGATCATGGTCTCCAAGATACCGATGGGAAAAGTAGGTACTCCGCGGGACATCGGCAATATGGTCGCTTTTTTGGCATCGGATGATGCCTCTTATGTGACAGCTGAAGTAATCAATGTTGGTGGAGGAATGATCCTATAAACTAATTATTTGCCTCCAAGCCATTTTATAACTAAAGGTAGGGATTCTTATGGTGAAATTTGTTACAGCGGAAGAAGTAGTCAAAATGATTCCTGACGGGGCCACAGTTGCTACGGTTGCAATGACGCTATCATGCGCTTGTGAAGAGATCTTAAAAACAATCGAAGATAGTTTCATGACGACCGGACATCCAAGGGATTTAAAGTTGTTACATTCGGCCGGTCAAAGTGATCGTAAACGGGGTTTTATGCATTTGGCTCATGAAGGTTTGTTGCAGAGAATTTATGGTTCGCATTGGGGCCTTTGTCCAGGGTTAATGGAACTTATCTCTCAGAATAAAGTGGAAGCTTATTGTATGCCTCAGGGACAATTAGCCCAATTATACCGGGAGATGGCCTGTGGTTTGCCGGGCAAACTCTCAAAAGTTGGGATCGGAACTTTTGTCGATCCCAGAGTTGAAGGCGGAAAAATGAATGATCGGACCAAAAAACTCCCCGACATTATCAAGGTAGTGGAGTTAAATGGCGAGGAGTATCTGCTATACCCGGCGATTCCGCTTGATTTTGTTATTATTCGGGGTACTACCGCCGACGAACGCGGTAATTTAAGCACTGAAGAAGAAGGCATGAAACTGGAGAATCTTTCTGCCGCTATGGCTGCTAAAAGATTCGGCGGTAAGGTAATCGCCCAGGTAAAAAGGGTGGCCCAACATGGGACTTTACACCCCAAAGAAATTAATGTTCCAGGAGTTTTTATCGATGCGATTGTTGTTTGTAATGATCCACTAGAAGATCACCGTCAGACATCAAGTTGGTTTTTCGATCCGGCTTATTGTGGCGATTTACGGATTCCGATGGACAATGTTGCGCCGCTTCCTTTCTCGATTCGTAAAGCCATTGGCCGGCGGGCAATGATGGAGCTGTACCCGGGGGCAATCATCAATCTCGGTACCGGGATTCCCAATGATGTTGTGGGACCTATCTCGGCCGAGGAAGGAATCTCTGACGACATCACGGTTACAGTAGAATCCGGTATTTATTCCGGAGTTCCGGCAGGTGGTATCGATTTTGGTATTGCAGCCAATACCGATGCTTTGATTGAACATCCTGCACAGTTTGACTTTTATAACGGAACCGGGGTTGATTTCACTTTCATGGGAGCCGGTGAGATGGATGAAGTTGGTCATGTAAATTCTACCCGGTTCGGTAAGCGTGCTCCTGGAGCCGGTGGCTTTATTGATATCACTCAAAATGCCAAAAACGTCTTGTTTTGTAGCACTTTTACCGCCGATGGTTTGGAAGTCGAGTTTAAAGATGGTCAGGTACACATTTTAAGTGAAGGCATTGTAAAGAAGCTGGTTAAAAGAGTGCAGCAAATATCATTTAATGGTGAATTGGCCCGTAAAAAGAAGCAAAATGTGTTCTTTGTGACGGAACGCGCGGTTTTTCGTCTGGGACCAGATGGCCCGGTTTTGATTGAAATCGCTGCCGGGATAGATTTACAGAAAGATATTTTAAATCAAATGGAATTTAAGCCAATCATAGCAAAAGATTTAAAGATTATGAATCCGGCTATTTATGAAAAAGGCAAATTTGGATTGCATGAGATTATTCATCAAAAATAGCAGAAACTTGGGGGTGTCGATTATGCAAGAAAAAATTATGGTGGTTGGTTCTGGAATTATGGGAAGTGGTATTGCCCAGGCATGTGCCGAGGCTGGATTTGAAACACTTTTAGCTGATGTCAGTCTGGACTTGGCCGAAAATGGGCTGGCCAAGATTAAACATTTTTTACAACGCAAAGTTGAAAAGGGTAAACTGGAAGCTTCTCAATTAGAGGCTATTCTCAAAAATATCAAAGCAGTTGACCAACTTGAGGCTGGAAGTAATGCTGATTTAGTTATTGAAGCGGTGACCGAAAATGTTCAGATTAAGAAAGATATATTCCTGAAACTGGACCGGATTTGTAAAAAAGAAACGATTTTCGCTTCGAATACATCAACTATTTCCATCACTTTACTGGGGGGATTTACTGAAAGACCCGGAAAAGTTATCGGCATGCATTTTTTTATCCCGGCTCCAGTCATGAAATTGATTGAAGTGATTCCTGGAATAAGAACCTCCCAAGATACCTTTGATGAAGCTTTTGATATTTCCCGCCGTTTAAATAAAACACCTATTAAAGCTCCTGATACGCCTGCCTTCTTGGTAAACAGATTACTGGTACCGATGTGGAATGAAGCCATGTTTTTGGTGATGGAAGGCAACGAACCCAAAGATATCGACGAAGCCATGAAATTAGGGGCCAATTTGCCCATGGGACCCTTGGAATTGGCTGATTTCGCCGGGCTTGATACAGTATTGGCTGTAATGACTGAGATGTACGACAAGTTCGGAGAGTCCAAATACCGTCCTTGCACATTGTTACGGAAAATGGTAAACGGTAAGCTATTGGGACGTAAGACCGGACAAGGTTTTTACAGGTATCAATCGTAACATTTTTTCAGGGAGGTGAGTAGAACCAAGCAAAAGACATTATTGGCCGGATTGTTTTAAAATCGTAATCGATTATTACAAAATCAAGGGATGGGAGGCAGTAATATGAACGGGATAGTTCATCTTTTAGATTATGGTTACAATATGGCAGATTATTCGATTTTTATTGCTGGCGCGAATCAAGGCCAGCGAGTCAAGATTCCAGTGATGGGTTGTTACATTGATCATCCCGAAGCAAAAATTGTTGTTGATACTGGAGTGAGTGACCCAAAAGCCCCAGGAGCCGTAGATTGCCAACATGTGCATACTGAAAAGCAAACACCCCTTGAACAACTTAAAAAGTTAGGGGTCAAACCGGAAGAGATCAAATATTTAGTTATCACTCATTTGCACTATGATCATGCCGGAGCTATGAATTTGTTCCCTAATGCCAAGGTGATCGTTCGCAGGGAAGAATTGAAAGAGGCTTATGTGCCTATGGCCAAGGATGATATTAACTACTACCGCCCGGACTTTGACCGGAAAGATGTTAATTATGACTTGATTCCCAATGGGTTGGATATTGAGTTGGCAGATGGTATTACTGTTTTATCCGTACCGGGACATACTGTCGGTACTCAGTGTGTGGTGATAAAAACCAGTGAAGGGCCGGTTATTTATGCGGCGGATTCGGTTTATTGGTATAAAAACTGGGAAGAGAACAAACTCCCTGGGATACTTTACAGTGCTGAAAAATTTGATATGTCCATAGCCAAGATGAAAGCAATCCGCGGCGGGATTTTAATTCCGGGACATGAGCCGACGCTCGATTTGAACAGGGTCTATGGTAAATAAATTAAAAGACTAACAACATCAGACTAGATTTGAATGCATAAAAAATGATAAAGTTTGTTTTTTTAGCTTGTTCAAAGATTTTAAAGGAGGTGGTTTCATTTATTCAATGTTTTCTTGAGCCCAATTAGCTGTTAGATAATAAGGGAGGGGTATTAATGTTTTTAAGAAAAAAGAGTAAAGTTGTTATTTTGAGTTTATTAGTTGTCGCAATTTTTGTTTCTGTGTTAGGTACTACTTTTGCCGCTAAGAAAACCAAAGGTTTTGTCATCGGGTTTGCCAACGGTTATTTCGGTAATACCTGGAGATCTCAGTTTGTTGATGATGCCCAACAGGTAGCTGATAAGTGGAAAAAACGAGGAATCATCAAAGATTTTATCGTTCAAAACGTGAATGATGACGTTACCAAGCAAATCGTTCAATTAAACAGTCTGATTGATCGCGGTGTAGATGCTCTTATTATCAATCCAGTTTCTCCAGAAGCATTGGCCCCGATTGTAAAAAGGGCTAAAGCGAGAGGAATCATAATTGTCAACGCAGATGATCCGGCTGCTTATGAAGGCACTTATTCCGTTTGCGGGGATCACCGCGCTTTCTTCGGTATTCAAGTAAAATGGTTGGCTGAAACGCTCAAAGGTAAAGGTAAAATCGTTTCGATTCAAGGCTTAGCCGGTAACTCCTGCGATAAGATTCGCCGCGATGAAATGGATAAGATTTTGAAAAATTATCCTGGAATTCAAAAATTGGCTGAAGTGCCGGGTGGCTGGAATGAAACTAAATCCCAAGAAGCAATGACCAATTTCTTGGCCACTTATCCCCAGATTGATGCTGTATTGACCCAGGATGTTCAAGCTGAAGGCATTATGCGCGCGTATGACATCGCCGGTAAGTCATATCCGGTTATGACTGGAGACTATACGTTCGGCTTCTTAAGAAAGTGGGCTCAACATCCGGATATGAAAACCATTGGTGTTACCTATAATCCGGGTATCGGCGCTGATGCTCTGGAAGTGGCCATCCGTATATTAATGGGTTGGAAGTTTAAATCGGGGGCGCTTGTACCCAATCAAGTCAATCCAAAACTTGTCAATACCATTATGGTACCGCCAGCCTATTGCGTAACCGGTGAGGCTCAACCGAATGCTCCCTGGCTGCAAGGTTATTCCAAATTGACCAAAGCCATTAGTTTGAAGGATGCCATCAAGATGAGTGAAGGGAAACCGGATACCGCTGATTTAGACTCTACATTATCTGATGATGAAGTGGAATCCTTCTTTGTAGTACCTAGCAAAAAGGGTTATTGATTGGTTTTGACAGCGTGATGCAACTGTGAAAAGGCCTTATGATGGCAAGTTTGATTTCTTCCATCATAAGGCGATTTCTAATACCAAGTTGCATTAAAAAACGGTATTAATAAACCAAAATGCGACTTGGTCGATAAGACTGCGATCCATAAGGAATACAGTGCAGAGGGATGTGAGTTTTTTGAGCGGGACGACTATTGAATGCAAAAATATTGCCAAATGTTTTGGAGCTGTTAGGGCGCTCCGTGATGCCTCGATCACGGTTAAGCCCGGTGAGATTCGCGCGTTGTTCGGTGGAAACGGTTCAGGAAAGAGTACTTTGGCCAAAATTTTAGGCGGGACAGTGGCCCCCGATTCCGGATCCATTTTGATTAATGATCAAGTGGCGCATGTTCGCTCGCCGATTTGTTCGAAAAAATTGGGAATTATTGTGACCTCCCAGGAATTAAGCTTGGCCCCTAATTTGTCAATGGCTACCAATGTCTTGTTAAGCTGTTTGCCGACGAAAAGTAAATTCTTTTTAGATAAAAAAGCGGTCGAGGAAAAGGCCAAAGAACAACTAAAAATCCTAAACTTAGGCCATTTGATGGATCGAGAAATCAGTGAACTTCCTAATAATCAAAAATATATGGTTGAGTTTGCCAAGGCGCTGGTGCAAGAACCGAAGTTGTTAGTTGTGGATGAGGTAACTTCCGCTTTATTTAGTCAGGACTTTGAAATTGTTAAGAAAATTCTTTTTAAGTTAAGTGATAATGGTGTGCCAATTATTTTTATTTCCCATCGCATGAATGAGATTTATGATATTTGTCAGACAGTTACCATCATGAGAAATGGTAGTACGCTTGGAACTCATAGTTTAAGAGATGTATCCCATAATGAACTGCTTAGTCAAATGTCCGGAAAAGAAGTTGTTAAAGAAGAAATGGAAACCATGAATGCGGCATCGTTTATAGGGCAAGGCGATCAAAAAATCATGCTGTCGGTTCAAGATTTGACATTACCCAAATTTGGCCATAAAATCGCTTTCCACGCTTCCGCAGGCCAATTTATCGGCATCTCGGGTTTGCAAGGGCAAGGGCAAAGTGAATTCATTCGTAGCATTTTTGGGATGATAGGCCCGGTTGAAATGGAAATTGACGGAGAAAAAGTGACTTGTAATTCTCCACTGTCCGCCATTGAAAATGGAATCGGTTTTGTCTCCGGGGATCGTGAAAATGAAGGGATCTTCTCTGAACGTTCCATTCAGGAAAATCTGAATGCGGTCCGTAAATTGGTTTTGCGAAAAGGAGAAGCTGATTATCAAAAAGTGATCTCCGCTTATGGTGTAGTGATGAATAATCTAAGTCAGCCTATTAAAAGTTTAAGCGGAGGCAACCAGCAGAAAGTAGTCATTGGTCGGTGGACCAGCATGAGTCCTAAAGTACTCCTGGCGGACGATCCCAATAAAGGCGTTGATGTTCAAGCAAGACGGGATGTACATTTAATCTTTAAAGAATTGGTGGATGCCGGTTCAACGGTGATCATGGTCTCCAGTGATGATGAAGAATTAGTCGATATTTCAAAGATTATACCTGAGTCTAACGTACTGATCATGTATGAAGGGCAGATCGTAAAGACTCTCCAGGGGACAGAGATTAGCGTTGAGAATATCGTTGCAGCTTCCCTTTCGAAAGGAGCTTAGGTAAATGGATCTGAAAAGAGTCTTGAAATGGCCCGCTTTTCCTTCGCTATTGTTATTTTTGACATTTGTAATTTTAAATTGTTTTATTTCCGAAGGTTTCGCTAATCCATCAGCTTGGCTTGGATTTTTGCAAACTGTATCCCCGTTGACGATCATTGCTATCGGTGAAGCAGTGGTTATTTTGGGCGGTGGAATTGACATTTCGATGGGAGCTACCATATCACTGGTAAACGTGATTATGGCTACCAGCTCAAGCTTTACCGGCTCGCCGTTGAAACCGATTCTATTGGCTATCGTTGCCGGAATTCTGGTTGGTTCTTTAAACGGCCTTTTAGTTTCAGTGTTGCGTATCAGTCCCTTACTGGTTACTTTTGCGGTATCTTATATAGCCAGCGGACTGGCTCTTACCATTTTGCCGATACCGGGCGGCGGTGTTCCTACAGTTATGAATGATTTCTTTTATTATAACATTTTCGGTTTTATTCCTATGGTTGTAATCTTTATTTTGTTTACTTATTTTTTATGGTACCTCTGGAATAAGAGCAAGTATGGGGTGCAGTTGTATGCATTAGGTAACAATGTCAATAAAGCATTTTTTTCAGGCATCAATGTTACCAAGGTTAAATTTATGACTTATGTTTTTGCCGGGCTGACGGCAAGCATTGCCGGAATTGCTCTGAGTAGTAACATTGGAGCCGGGGATGCCCGGGTTGGAAACATGATGACTCTTAGTTCGGTGGCGGCTTGTGTGGTGGGCGGTATATCGCTTGCTGGCGGAGCCGGTTCGGTCTTTGGATCCGTTTTTGGGGCTTTGTTCTTGAATCTGGTTCTGGTTACCGTCATGGGACTGGGTGTACCGGCATATTTTCAGGATTTGGTATCGGGATTAATTGTTTTGTTCGGTATTTTTGCGGCGGTAATTCTTTCAAAGAAACGTAAGGTCAGCGCGTCTCTTACCCAAGTTAAGGAGTCTGTAAAATCTTGATGGGGTGGAATACGACTCCCTACAACAATTAAAAAGTATATTGAAATGGGGAGAAATAAAGATGAGCGAAAATCAGACATGTGATCTGAAAAAAGATGCTTGTTTAGTAAAGCGGAGCTATGATTACAAAGTTTTTTTAGCACCGGTGGTCATCAGTATTTTATTATTTCTTATCGGCCAGTTCATCAACCCCGGCTTCGCCAGTATTAATAACATCGGAAACATTTTAGCCATTGCCAGCGTTCTTTGCGTCGGGGCCGCCGGTCAAACCTTGGTCATTATTTCCGGGGGCGATGGGATTGAACTTTCGATCGGCGCGATGATGTCAATGGGAGCCGTAGTAGGCAGCGGAGTTATGGGGGGCCTTAATGGCAATATTCCTTTAGCCATCGTTGTAATATTGGCAATAGGCGCTATCTTTGGATTTATCAGTAGTACCGGCATTTGGTGGATTGGAATTCCTCCATTGGTGATGACCTTGGCCATGAGTTCAGTCATTGATGGCTTTACGATGGCTATCTCACAAGGAAGGCCTTTTGGTTCGGCGGCTCCATTTATTCTGGATGTCGGCGGTAACCGTCTTTTTGGACCCATCCGTTGGCTTTTGGTTGCAGCCATTATTGTGGTCGTCATATTTGAATTGGTATTACGGAAAACCAAATATGGCAATGCATTGTTTCTGACGGGCAATAACCGGACCGCCGCCAGGATCAGCGGTATTAAAGTCAGTAAAATCGTTATTTCGACTTATGTTCTAGCCGGAATGATGGGCGCTTTAGCCGGAATGTTTTTGCTTTCATCGGTAGGAACGGCTCAGATGCAGATGGGTACTGACTATACAATGCTTTCAGTGGCGGCGGTGGTATTGGGTGGTACCCAATTATCCGGCGGCAAAGGCACTTATATCGGAACAGCATTAGGCGCAGTGGTTTTAGTTGCATTGACCAATGTTTTGATTTCAATTGGGATGGCGCCTGGAGTTCGTTCCTGGATTACCGGGATCGTTTTAGTCCTGATTTTGCTGGTGTATTCTCGTCAACCCAAGTTACGTCAATAATTTATCACATACAGGAGAGGGTGCTTACAATGAAAAAGAATATTGTAATTGTTTCTGGTGTTAGAACCGCAATCGGCAAATACAACGGTTCATTGAAAGATTATAAAGCAGCTGAATTGGGCGGCATTGCAATCAAAGAAGCCTTAAACCGGGCCAAGGTTGATCCTAAATTAGTGGATGAAGTGGTTCTGGGTTGTGTGGGCCAAGTCGCAGAAGATGCTTTCATCTCCAGAGTGGCCGCCATGAAAGCCGGCCTTCCGGTTGAAAGTACCGCAATCACGGTAAACAGGCTTTGCGGTTCGGGATTACAGGCTATTGTAACCGGGGCTATGGAAATCGAAACGGATGCTGCCAATGTAGTAGTGGCGGGTGGTGCAGAAAGCATGAATAATCTACCGTTTTATTTACGCAAAGCTCGTTTTGGCTATGGCCTGGGACATGCTACCTTGGAGGACGGTTTAATTTTAGCGCTTAGTGATCCGTTTAGTAATTCGCAAATGGGAATAACTGCTGAAAATATCGCTGCCAAATTTGGAATCAGCCGGCAAGAACAGGATGAGTTTGCCTTGGAGAGCCAGCAAAAAGCCGCAGCAGCTTTGGCGGCCGGAATTTTTAAAGATGAAATTATTCCGGTAAAAGTTAAAGTCGGTAAAGAAGAAAAAGTCTTTGACACTGACGAACATCCCAGGCCCGATTCGACCATAGAAAAGCTGGCTAAATTACGCCCGGCTTTCAAAGAAAACGGGACGGTTACAGCGGGGAATGCCTCCGGTATTAATGATGCTGCTTCAGCTGTTGTGTTAATGACCGAAGAAAAAGCGCAGGAATTAGGATTAAAACCATTGGTTCGTATCATAGGATCCGCTGTTGCGGGTGTTCCGGCTGAGATTATGGGTACCGGTCCGATCCCTGCAGTTCAAAAATTATTAAAGCAAACGGGAATATCATTAGCGGAGATCGGCTTGATCGAGTTAAATGAAGCCTTTGCGGTTCAGGCACTTGTTTGCATCCGGGAACTCGGCCTAGATGCTCAAAAAGTGAACGTTAACGGCGGAGCAATCGCCTTTGGTCATCCGATTGGTGCTACCGGTGCCTTGTTGACTGTTAAATTAATGAATGATATGAAACGCAAAAAAATACGTTACGGCATGGAAACTCTGTGTATTGGCGGAGGCCAAGGTATCGCGGTATTATACGAATTATTGTCATAACAAATAAGCCATTATTTGAATTTATCCATACTTATACTGAAAAAATATCCGTTAGAAGTAAGCCGGCTACTATATCAAAACTATTCTGTTTTGGGAGAACGGAGTGCTCCAACGGATTTTTTTTAGCACATACATTCATTCATTGCAATGAAAAGGGAGGGTTTACTTTGTTACGGCATCCGGATGAAATGGAGATAGAACTGGCTGAAAAATTAAGGGGCGGGAATGGAATCGTCAATAACCGGCATCTTTTTAAAAAGGAAGAATTATTAGCCAAAGCACGGTTAGTTGCGGTAACGACACTCCCTTCCGGCGCTTCGATCGGTTTTCATCGTCATGAAAAGGAAGAAGAAATTTATTATATTATCTCTGGTAAAGGTCAAGTCGTTGATGAGGATCAGACCAAGGAAGTTTATCCCGGTTGTGCCATGTTGACCGGAAACGGCAGAGGGCATTCGATTATCAACACCGGTGACGAACCTTTGGTCTTCCTGGCGGTTATTTTATTGTTTAGTTAATAATCAATGCATTTCATTTTATTAGGAGGTGAATCCCTTTTCCTTAAGGGAGAAAATGCAAACATATAATCTACATCATGTGGGAATTATCATGCCGGATGAAAAAATGGCGGATGCATTTGCAAAGTTGTTCGGTTTGGAGGAAGACTACCGGGGTTATGTACCGGAGTATCATTCATTGTGTATATTTACCAAGCGGAATGGCGGCAGTGCCGTTGAGTTTGTGATTCCGGATGGCGGAAATCTAACTGATTATAACAAGGGCAAGGGTGGAATTCATCATATCGCCTTGTTAGTTAAAGATGTTAAAGCCGCAAAAGAAGAATTGAATCAAAAGGGCCTTCAATTGCTGGAGGAAGTTCCAGTAAAAGGCGCCGGCGAGTTTGTCGTTAATTTTGTCCGGCCTCGTTCTGCATATGGGATACTAGTGGAGTTCATTGAAGAAACAAAGTAAATGAGTTATGAAACCTAAAGCAATCTTGCTTTTCGGAAAGGTGGTGGGAGGTGTAGTTTGGGGACGGACTACGAACTATTCGAGTTTTAGTTTTAGCACCAATAAAATAGGGAGGGTGTTTAATGAAAAAAGTTTTTCTAAAAGTGCTGGCGGTATTATTACTAATATCCTTGATTAGCTTGCCGGGAAGTATTAGCGCTGTGACTGCGGCAAAACAAACAATTAATTTAGGAGTGGTAAGTCCATTCACTGGAGAAAACGCGGAGTTTGGCACTAATCTTAGAGATGGTGTGAATATTGCCATCGACCAATTAAAAGCTCAAGGTAAATTAAAGAATTATGATATCAAGCTTGTTTGTGAAGACGATAAAGGCAATCCTACTGCTGCAGTTACTTCTGTCAATAAATTGTTATTTAATGACAAAGTAATGGCAATTATCGGGCATGTTAATAGTACCAATACCTTAGCCACCATGGGAATTACGCAGAAATATCAAACTCCGCAATTTGCTCCTTGCTGGAGTGTTAAAGTAACTGCCGGTAATAATCCATATATTTTCAGGGTAACGGCTTCGGATGGTATTGCAGCAACGACGATGGTTAATTATCTTTTGAACAAACGGAAAATGACGAAAATTGCCATCATCAATGAGAATGACGATTTTGGCAGAGGCGGTATGGAGATGTTTTCCCAAGAACTAAAACTACATAAGCTATCGCCAGTGGCAGTCGAGTCATATACCCGCGGTGATAAAGACTTCAGTGGGCAGCTTTTAAAGATTTCCGCCCAAAAGCCGGAAGCAGTTTTAATTTGGGGAATTTATGTTGAAACTGCTGCGATTGCGCAACAGATTCGTCAATTATTTAAATATGATGTGCAAATTTTAGGTTCATCGGGTATGGCTCCTCCACCTTACCGTAATATTGCCGGTAAAGCAGCTGATGGCTCCATATATGTTGCGGCTTGGGCTTCAGCAGATTCTTCAGAGTTAGGAAAAAAGTTTATCACTGATTATCAGACTAAATATAATAAAGCACCTAGCGATATTTCGGCCAGAGGCTATGATGCCATGCAAATTATATCGTTAGCCCTTGATAAGATGGGTAATGTAAGCACTAAAAATGAAATGAAATTTAAAAATAAACTACGTGACGCAATTTCAAAAGTGAAATACCAAGGCTTACAAGGCAGTTATTCTTTTAGCCCAACTGGTGAAGGATTAAAGAAATGTTTACTGGTTCAGATTAAAGATGGTAAGGATAATATTGTTACTGAATAAAACCATCGGTCAAAGGGGAAGGCTTTTTCTTCCCCTTTGGTTTAAATTATTATGTGGGGGGGTAAAAGGAAACTTATGGATATATTTTTACAAGCAATTATCAATAGTTTAGCTTCGGGAAGCATGTATGCTTTAATAGCTATAGGTTACAGTTTAATTGTCAGTACTATGGATTTAACCAATTTTGCTCAAGGTGAAATTTTTATGGTGGGGGCTTTTTTTGGCCTAACCTTCTTTGTATGGCTGGGGCTGCCATTCTGGCTTTCTTTCATGTTAGCTGTTTTGGCAACGGCTATTTTGGCTTGTATCATTGAACGTTTAGCTTATCGGCCGCTATATAAAGCTCCAATTAATTATTTATTACTGAGTACGATTGGCGTATCGATTTTACTTAAAAATGCCGCCAGAATAGTTTGGGGCACCGAAACTTTCGCCTTTCCGTCGGTTTTGGGTGATAAGCCTGTGTATATAGGGAATTTAATCATTATTCCTCAAAACATTTGGATCATTGGGGTTGGCATATTTTTTATGATCATTCTAAGTCTTTTCCTCAAAAAAACAAATTTTGGAACAGCAATGCGAGCGGTATCAATGAATAAACTGGCCGCTTCGCTAATGGGTATAAAACTAAGCATGGTAACTATGTGTACCATGGCGATAAGCGCCGCATTGGGTGCTGTCTCCGGCGTTATGATGGCGCCAGTTTTTCATGTTGATGCGAGTATGGGAAGTTTAGTCGGATTAAAAGCGTTTACAGCTGCTGTATTGGGTGGGTACGGCGATCTGCGGGGAGCTGTTATCGGTGGACTTACTTTAGGGATTCTCGAAACTTTAGGAAGCCGTTTCATATCCTCTAATTATCGTGATGCAATTGCTTTTATTGTTTTATTCATCATTTTATTCATCAGGCCACAAGGAATAATGGGAAAAGCTAAGGTAGTAAAGGTGTAATCAAGGAAGGGGGTAGGAAAATTGGGAAAAATTAAGGGACTATCAAAAATTATCATAATGTTATTGGCGATATTGCTGCCGGTAATTAGTTCAAATAATTTATATATCATTAATATTTTTGTTTTAACTGGGATTTATGTTATCGTAGCGGTTGGTTTAAATCTTTTAACCGGTTATACAGGACAAATTTCAATGGGGCATGCGGCTTTTTATGGATTGGGCGCATATTCATCGGCACTTTTAGCTGCTAATTTTGGGATACCTTTTTGGATCGGAATCATTGCCGGTGGAGTTGTGGCATTTATTTTTGGAATTATTATGGGTTTACCCAGTGTAAAGCTGAGCGATTCGTATCTTGCGTTAGTGACTATCGGTTTTTCATGGATTGTAAGACTGGTATTGGTAAACTGGGTACCAGTCACCCGGGGTCCTTCGGGAGTCACAGCCATACCGGCTCCAAGTATCGGAAAGTTTCTATTTCAGGGGATATCTTATTATTATTTGGTTCTGGTATTTTGCTGTTTAGCAATATTGGTAGCCTATCGACTTATTAATTCAAGGGTAGGAAGAGCATTTATTGCAATCAGAGAAAACAGTGTCGCTGCAGAAGCGATGGGTATTAATACCTATAAATATAAATTGATTGGTTTTGCCGTCAGTGCGGCTTTTGCTGGTGTTGCCGGCGTTTTGTATGCTCATGCGGTCAGTTATATTAGTCCGGATACATTTACTTTCGACCAATCGGTTATGTTCTTAACCATGATCATGATTGGGGGATTGGGTAATATTAGTGGAAGTATTGTCGGCGCATTGCTAATAGGAATTTTACCGGAATATCTGCGGGCTTTTGGCGATTATCAAACGGCTATTTACGGTTTAATGATTATTTTGGTTCTTATTTTTATGCCTCAAGGTATGGTTGGTGGTTTTAAATCATTATGGAAACATATTTCAACCAAAAGATTGACGGAAAATTGATCAAAATCAACAGTTTTGACTAGAAAGGGGTGCTTCAATGGCAATTTTAGAAATACAAGAAGCAACCATCAAATTTGGTGGGTTAACGGCAGTTAATAAAGTGAATATGTCCATTAATTCTGGTGAAATTCGGGCCTTAATCGGTCCAAACGGGGCAGGGAAAAGTACTTTATTTAATGCAATTACCGGTATTCATCAAGTAACGAGCGGCCAAGTTTTTTTTAAAGGACAGAACATTACCGGTTTGAAACCATATCAAATTACCGGAATTGGAATATCCCGAACATTTCAAAATATCTTACTTTTTGAAGAAATGACTGTTATTGAAAATGTTATGGTCGGACTCCATTGCCGGACAAAAACGGAGACGTTTGAGATAATTTTGGGCCTTCCCGGGGTAAAAAAAGAAGAAAAGGAATGCCGGGAAAAGTCTATCGAGCTTTTAGAGTTTGTGGGCTTGGCAGATAAGATGAATGAAAAAGCTCGAAACTTGCCATATGGACCGAAACGATTATTAGAAATTGCACGGGCTCTGGCTTCTGAACCCAAAGTGCTGCTGCTAGATGAACCCGCTGCTGGTATGAACTATCATGAAGCGGAAGATTTAATCAAGTATGTGGGAAAAATACGTAGCCGTAATATTACCGTTATGCTGGTGGAACATAACATGAAAGTTGTAATGGGGATCTCAGATCATGTTACAGTACTAGATCATGGTGAAAAAATCGCCGAAGGGGTTCCTTCTGAAATACAATCCAATGAACAAGTTATTGAAGCTTATTTAGGAAGGGGGGCACATTAATTGTTAAAAATTAACAACCTTCATACCTCTTATGGAAGTATTGAGGCGCTTAAAGGCGTATCTATGGAAATAACCGACGGTGAAATCGTCACGATAATCGGAGCTAACGGCGCAGGAAAAACAACTTTTTTAAGGACTATATCCGGTGTGTTACGTGCCATGAAAGGAACGATTGAGTTTAATGGCAGGGATACTACGAAATGGTCTACCGAAAAGATTGTAAATATTGGAATAGCGCAAGTCCCGGAAGGAAGACAAATTTTTAGCGAGTTGACGGTGTTTGAAAATCTTAAATTAGGCGCATTTTTACGGAAAGACCGTTCGACCATCACCGATGATATTCAAGAAATATATGAAATGTTTCCTCGTTTGGCGGAACGCCGGAATCAGATGGGCGGAAGCCTTAGCGGCGGCGAACAACAGATGCTGGCCATGGGCCGTGCGTTAATGTCACGCCCAAAGTTATTATTGCTGGATGAACCCTCTATGGGTCTGGCCCCGGTTGTAGTGGAGAGCATTTTTGACATTATCAAGAATATCAATCAAAAAGGCACCACGGTACTTTTGGTTGAGCAAAATGCCAGAATGGCGCTGGGTATAGCTCAACGCGGTTATGTTTTGGAAACGGGTTGTATTGTTTTAAGTGGTGCCTCCCAAACATTAGCCGGAAATAATATGATTAAGGAAATTTATTTGGGTGGATGAGTTTTTACAATAACAATAGAGAAGCGGGGTAATGAAGATGCATGAATTTTCTACGCTGGCCCTAACCCGGAGGAGTATTCGCAAATATCAGGATCAGGATATTCCGCTCCGTGAGATCGAAGAATTTATCAAAATTGCCGCATCCGCTCCAAGCGGTTGTAACAGTCAATGCTGGAAGTTTATCGCCATTAAAGACAAAATGATTTTAAATCAAATTGTCGAAGCGGCGATGGAAAAGATTCTTGAAATGACCTCCACTTTGAAACCGGAACCAAGCGAGGAATATTTGATTTCCAAACACAAAGCGCTAAGCTTTTTTGTGAAAGCTCCCGTTGTCATAGGGGTTTTTATGACCGGATATCAGTATTATGATCCGGTGCTTGAATCGGCTATCAAGGCGCAGGGATTTCGGGATGAGGCAATGATGAAACTTTTTGGCCATCCCGATATCTTATCGGTTGGGGCAGCAGTTGAAAATTTATTGTTGGCGGTTCATGCGAAAGGTTATGGGGCTTGCTGGATGAATGAAGCGGCCATAGCCGGTGTGGCTATCAATAAAATCTTAAAGATGCCGCTCGATTATGAATTTATGAGTTTAATACCGATTGGAATTCCTGCCTATACCCCCCGTGAAAAGAAGATGAAAGAATTTAAGGAGATCTTTTCTCGTTACTAAATTTGCGGAGGATTCGTCTATGAATTGGTTTAACAATTTAAAAACGGTTTATAAATTGCTTTTAATTCTAGGCGTTTTAACGGTTTCAACCATTTTTATCGGGCTGAGCGGGATCAATTTCATTGTCAAAATGGGTAATCAGACCCAGGTATTATTTGCCAGAAACAATAACGGCATCAATGAATTGAATTTAACCCGTCTTTATATGGTTGAACTGCGCTATAATCTTTCGGAAGCCCAAAAATATAAGGATGAGGATGCTGCCAGTATTATCCCCTCATTGGTAGAGCGGGTTGATTTCAATGTCAATGCCCTCAAAAAAGATTTTAAATTGGACTCGGTTTCGGCGCTAGACAAGTCCTGGCAGACTTTAAAAACCAAAATTCAAAGCACCGATCTTCAGGATGCAAAACTGGTCAATGGTGGAGAACTGATTGATCAAATCATGACCACGGAAAGCTTATTTGGCCCGATGGAAAACGATATCCACAGTGTGGGATTAAAAGCGCTTTCTCATACGATGCAAGACGTTCATTCCGGATCCTGGTTCATGTTATCCTGGTTGATCGTTTTTTTAGGAATTGCGATTATTTTGGCGTATTTTACCATTCGATCCATATCCTCTCCCCTCTCAAAACTGCGGCAAGCCATGATGCGACTGGCGGAGGGAAATTTGCAAGTTTCGGATAGCTCCTCGTATACCCGGGATGAAATCGGCGAAACGATTTTGGCCTACTCCGAAGCGGTGAGCCGTTTAAAGAATTTGATCGGCGGGGTCAAAAAAATGATTGATTCATTGACTTCGGTTGTGACTGAGGTGTCTCCCCAAATGAAAGAAACGGACAAAGCTTCGGAATATATCAGTCACATCATGCAGGATCTGGCTCATGGCACCCAGGAACAGGCGAAGGCGGCTGATGAAGCAGCCGGATCAATCGGCGAAATCGTTGAACGGGTCAAAAAGGTTGATCAGGAAATCCAGATTATCGCCGGATATTCCTCTTCAGTCATCGGTGAGGCCGGCAATGGCAGAGAAGATATTCAAACGATTATGGTTCATGTCAATAATTTAACGGATATTTCCCATAAAACAACGGATGTGATTCAGTCATTAAACGGACAATCGGAACAAATCAGCGAAATCATCAGTTCCATCCAGGAGATTACTGAAAAAACCAAATTACTGGCCTTGAATGCCGCCATTGAAGCTGCCCGGGCCGGGGAGTTCGGCAAGGGTTTTAGTGTGGTTGCCCAGGAAGTGGGGAAATTAGCTCAACTGTCCTCGGAGTCGGTAGAAAATATCGAACAAGTTCTCAATCAAGTCCGGGGCTTGATAGCGCATGCGGCTGAAGTTATGAAAGACGGCCTGGCACGTTCGGAGGAAGAATCGAAAGTGGTCATGGCTACCGGGGAACGTTTCAATCATATCTTTTCTTCGATTAACCAGATTGGTGAGGAAATTCAAATCGTGGCCCGGGAAACTTCCAGTTTAACTACAGCCAATCAAAAAATCATGGAAGCCATTAATACGATTGTTGCCATATCCCAAGAAACGGCGGCCAGTTCGGAGAATGTATCGGCAACCACTGACGTTCAGGCGCAGCACGTGGCGAAGATACTTCAAAACATGGATCAACTGAACCTGGCTTCTCAAGAATTAAGTAGCGCCGTCGAACGTTTTCAATCGTAATAACACAGACAGGCGTGGCCGGCAGCCGGGCACTTGGAAACACCGGCTGAGCTCCGCTTTTTGGAGTACCTGCATTCATTGGGAAGGGGAAGATAAGTATGGACCATAAAACCGGTCCCAAAGTGTTGACTTTAAATTGCGGCGGTTCTTCAATTAAATACAAGTTATTTGCGATCGAAACAGAATCGGTTATTGCCGAAGGCAGTGTTCAGGGATTGGGTGGCTCGCGCAGCCTTTTTACATATAAAGTTCAGGGAATGCAGCCGGTAACCCAGGAACGGGCGATCTCCGGGCATCAGGAAGGACTCCGGCTGGTCATCGGCCATTTTAATCATTTGAAAGAACAAGGCTTGATCAATCCGGCGGATGGTTTTATTGTTGCGCATAAAATAGCCCATGGCGGCAACCGGGTCGGGCCGGTTGAATGGATCGATCATGAGGTGGAGGAGGCTATTACGGAGATGAGCGTGGTAACCTCGGTTCATAATCCACCAATGCTTTCAGGTATCAGGGCCATCCGGGCAATTGATCCGAACCTGCCGCAGATTGCCGTCTTTGAAACGGGTTTTCATCATTCGATTCCTTCGTATGCAACGGTTTATGGCCTTCCGCTGGAGTGGTCGGCGCAGTTTGGATTAAGGAAATATGGTTTTCACGGCGCTTCTCATCAATATATATCCGCCAAGGTACCTCAAATTTTGAACAGGCCTGCGGCCAGCCTTAAGTTGATATCCATTCATTTGGGAAGCGGCACCAGTGTAGCGGCTCTTTCCGGTGGCCGTTCCCTCGACGTCAGCAGCGGGTTTACCCCGCAATCCGGAACGATCATGTCCACCAGGGCCGGTGATTTTGATCCGGAAATTCTTTTTTTTCTCCTGGCCCGTAAGATTTTATCTTTGGAGGAACTGCGGGAAATTTTAAATAACCAAGCGGGACTGGCGGGTATCTCGGGCATTGCCGGGGGAGATATCCGGGATATCCAAAAAGCGGCAGATGATGGTAATGAGCGGGCTCAATTAGCCATGGCCGCCTTTTGCTACAGTATTAAAAAATTTATTGGAGCATTCGCAGCTGTATTACAAGGAGTGGATGCGATATCCTTTACCGGAGGCATTGGTGAGAATAATCCCCGGATCCGGTCTACGATTTGTAACGGTATGGAATGGTTGGGAATAAAGCTTGATGAAGCCAAAAACAGTTCCGCTTTGGGAAAAGGGATTATCAGCAGGGTGGACTCTCCGGTTCAGTTGGTAGTCCTGCCTACGGATGAGGAACTTGTTGTAGCCAAACAGGCTTTTGAATTTTGGAAGAATCAGAATGGATACCCTTTTTGAATCAAGGGAGAATTTTGATTGCCCAGACGTGTAGTTCATGACAGCTATTTTGCCGCTTTATCTCTAACCGTGAGAATCAATTTTTAGGGACAATTTCTTCGCTTGCCTCTGGTATCTTCATATGAGAGCGAAAGCTTCGTCCATAGGCTGGTTGTTGCTTAACCAGAACGTATGCTTCCTTTAAATATGGAGGTTTCTATGCGGCAAGTGGGATTACACATACCTTTTATAGAGTCGTCCTCCATCCAGAGGAATGGCTCATTTTTTTAAATGGCGGATTTTCTCAAGGATTGGCCGGGCCAATCCTGGCCAGCGCTGTGGCCCTGAAGCGCTGAAGTCGTAATTTTGTATTCTTGCTTTGCTTCATTTGATTTTAAAAATATTGGCATAAAAAATTTTTAGCCCCATATATATTAGTACACAGCGTGAACGGGGGCTGAGAAATGAAAAGCTATGGAATCGAAAGCATCAAACCGGGATCGGTTTTTAAATTGTATTTTTTGATGGGTTTAGTTTTAGGATTGCTGTTCAGTTTGCTTTTGGTCGTCGTAGGCATGTGCCTCGACAGTGCCGGGTTTCAATTGGGAATTACCAGTTTGAGAAATAACGGGCCTCTCGAGTTCGGGGCCATTATTTTGGGAGTAGTCTTTGGAAGCGTGATTTATGGTTTACTGCTCGGGCTTTTCGCCACCATCGGCGCTCTCCTTTATAACGGGTTTGCCAGAATGACCGGCGGCATCGTTATCCGTTTGAATGAGAAAGATTAGTTTCCGTTAACAACCGAAAACCAAGGATTCTATATTTGAGTTTTCCAGGTGAGATCACCTGGATTTTTTTTTTGTAGTGACGGAAATGATTCACTGAACGAGAGAAATGATTTATTCTGTGACAGAAACGATTCTCTGAACGAGAGAAATGATTTATTCTGTGACAGAAACGATTATCTGAACGAGAGAAATGATTTATTC
>DNPQ01000562.1:0-13151 GCA_003501335.1 Bacillota bacterium | reverse complement strand
CGAGAGAAATGATTTATTCTGTGACGGAAACGATTCTCTGAACGAGAGAAATGATTTATTTTATGACAGAAATGATTTCCCGAACGACAGAAACGATTTGTTTTGTAAGAGAAATGATTTCCTGAGCGACAGAAAGGATTTTTTTGTGACAGAAATGATTCACTGAACGACAAAAATGATTTATTCTGTGGCGGAAATGATTTCCTGAGCGACAGAAAGAATTCGGTTTATTTCGATGAAGTCTGAAAATCTTGGTTGGTTTTTTTATTTTTGGCCCACATGGGCCACATACCCAACATGAGTTTTTAAAATCCCTGGTAAAAGAGTTTATGTGGGCGATGTTGGCCATGTTGGGGAAAAAATAAAAAACACCTTTTGATAACTTCTTTTTTGGGGGAATTGAAATAAAAAGCTTAGTAATCATACCGGGGCTAAAAAGCATGCCCTTCATCCGGGAATGGATTTTGCAGTAAAAGTATAACACGTTTTGGGAGACTTTTGGTGCCAAAAAAGTTCCGGGTTGTAAGGCTTCAAGCTGGGAGAAAGGGCGAAAAATGTGCCAGATTGATCTTACGGCTTGTCAGTAAAAAGATTGATGAGGGCGATGAGGTTGAGGGGGGCGTGTAAAAATGAAAGGCGGGAGGTTCATGATCGCATGGAGCGTTTTTTTTTGATCTTAAAGGCAGTGGGCTGTTATGTTTTAATGAATCGCGATTTTGAGAGCTTGTGATGATCAGAGAACATGATAGGGTGTTATAAATGTTAATGGTTTTGGATGCCTAAAATCATTATCGACATTCCTCTGTTGCCTACAGGGGACGGCACGAACTAGTTCGTGCCGTATGACCGTGAAGAAGTTACTCAGTCATTCTATTGTTACCCCAATACAAATATATTAAAAAATAAAGCTGGGATTAAAAATTCTGAGGCATTGGCTAAGTTTGAGCCGATGATGTTACTGCAATTCGACAATATATGCTTGAAAAAGACCGATTAAGGGTAAGTTTGATATAGCCTATTTAAAGAATATTCACAAGTTTATTTTTCAAGACATATATTCGTTCGCCGGAAAGTTCCGACTGGAGGATATCTGGAAGGGAGATACCTTTTTTTGCAAAAGCCAATTCATTGAGGCTAACCTTAATTCACTACGGGTTAGACTGGCAGGTGAAAGTTAGCTTGAAGGGCTTAGGTCTACCTCACTGTCGGAGCCGTGCAGCAAGCCTTTGTGGACACAAAGGCCCTGCTTACAGAATAATCGCCGGACTGATCGTGAATTTTAATACTTAGACCTGAATTTATCACACTGTTAGGGAGTAGAAACCAGAATAGTCTTAGGTTCAAGATATTCTTCAAGACCGTATATGCCACCTTCCCTACCAATACCCGATTGTTTAAATCCGCCGTAAGGAGCACTCATTTCAAGAGTAACATCATTAATGTAGATGGTTCCAGCAACAAGCTGAGAAGCAATTTGTCCCGCTTTCTCTAAGTTGGAAGAACTTATATATGCACCTAATCCATACTCTGTATCGTTTGCCATCTCTACGGCTTCTTCTTCGCTTTTATACGTTAAAATAGACAAGACGGGGCCAAATATTTCTTCTTTGGCAATCGTCATATCTTTGGTTACATTTGCAAAAACGGTAGGCTTTACAAAATAGCCTTTTTCCAATCCTTTTGGATGTCCTTCGCCGCCGATGATTAAATCCGCACCTTCCTCTATACCGGCTTTGATGTACCGCTGAACTCTTTTATATTGATTGTCATTTATCAAAGGACCAATAAATGTGCCTTTTTCCCAGGGATAACCCACCTTGGTATTTGCGACGGCCTGTTTTATTAGTTCTTTCACTTCATCAAGCCGATGCTCAGGAACCAGCAGCCTGCTTCCGGCAATACACATCTGGCCGTGATTTCCAAAGCAGCTTGTAACAGCACGGGGAATGGCCTTTGTAAAGTCTGCATCATTCAAAATAATATTGGCAGATTTGCCGCCTAATTCAAGGACAACTCTTTTCATTGTATCAACAGCCTTATGGTATATCACTTTAGCCGTATTCACAGAGCCTGTGAATGAAATCATTGCAATGTCCGGATTACTGGATAGTTCGGCACCGACAGTGGTGCCTAATCCATATACAATATTGACGACCCCGGCAGGTAATCCGGCTTCATGAAAACATTCTGCTAATATTTGCGTTTGAAGCGAAGAAAATTCACTGGCCTTTACAACAATCGTGCAGCCTGCTGCCAGGGCTGTAGCAACCTTTATAGCAATCTGGGAATTGTTTGCATTCCAAGGTGTAATCGCAGCGATGACACCCAAAGGCTCATGAACAACTTTGGCTTTTCCAATGTGTTTTGTAAATTTAAAAGCTTCCATCGCTTCTTTTGCTAAAATAAAACTGTCAGCTGAAATTCCGGTTCTAAAATCTCCAGCTTTTGAGGTAGCACCGTATTCCTCCATGCATGCATGGTTTAGATCAGTTGCCCTTGAAAGGATTGCATCATGTATTCTTTCAAGCATTTTCCCTCGCTCCGTAATCGAAGTTTTTGAGTAAGACTTAAAGGCTTCTTTGGCAGCTCGAATTGCGTTTCTGGCATCAACTTCATTTCCCAGGACCACCTGTCCGATTATTTCTTCTGTAGACGGGTTAATGATGTTCATCCGTTCTGTCCCGTCAGGTTTTACGAATTCGCCGTTGATATATACCTTATCAATCAGTTTGATTTTAACGTTTTCGTTCATTTCTTTATCTCCTTTACGATATTTTGATTATTGTTTCCAGGAATACTCTACTCTGTTCAAGTAGCTTGAAGTCAAGTATAAATATAAAAATATTAAAAATATTGATTCGCATACTATAATAATTGTTATATACTTCAAGTAACTTGAACAAGTAACACAAGGAGAGAAGAAATGGAAGAATTTATATATGGAACTGAGCCCAAATATTCCATCAAAGAAGTAGCCCAAATAACGAGTCTATCGAAATCTACTATCCGCTATTATGAGGAAATCGGCTTATTGCAAAATATAGCAAGGGATCGGAATAACATTCGCCTGTTTTCTGATGACCAAATTATGAGATTGAGGATGATCCAATGTATGAGAAGTACAGGAATGGGAATTGAAATGATTCGTCATTACATTGGACTTTCAACTGAAAAACCAATGGAGTTAAATGAAAAATATTCTATTGTATTAAATCAGGAAGCAATGCTTTTATCCCAGAAACAGGAGATTGAAGCACAATTGGCCCTTATTGAACATAAAAAGTCAAATTATAAGAAAAAATTAGACGAGATAAAAATATACAATAAGTGATCTCCCTGCTGTGCCTGAACTTATGATAACAAAATTTATCATTTGTAACTTGTAGCATAATGTGTTGTGATTTTCTACAGATGAATTCAGGAAGGCGACGTATTATGAATAATTTTTTATTAGATAAAGAAGCTATTTTAAATGCGGCAGAGGATGTCATCCGCAAATATGGACCGGCTAAAACTAATTTAACGGATATTGCAAAGGCCCTGAAGGTGAGTCATGCCGCTTTATACCGTCATTATGATAATAAAGCCCAACTTTTTGAAGAGGTTGCAGAACGCTGGCTGAATACCATTTCTTTGCCATTAGCCTCGATTGTAAAAGAAACATATCCGCCAGAGTTAAAACTTAAGTCTTATCTGGAAACTCTTTGTAGAATAAAACGGCAAAATGCGATGGATGATCCTGAAATGTTTGAGAATTATTCTGCACTTACCGCAGCTTCGGAGAGAGTGCTTAGTAAACACACAGAACATCTGTTTGAGCAATTGGAATCAATTATTAAGCAAGGTATTCATACCAAGGTGCTCATCGATCAAAATCCAAGGCAGTTAGCTATTGCTATTTTTACAGCAACCACCCGGTTTCACTACCCGGCCTTTGTTTCGGAATGGAGTGATACTCAAATAGATGTGAAAGTGAATTCAGTGATAGAAATTTGTATAAGGGGAATTGAACAAAAAAACCAGCCAACGTCAACTCCGGGTTGTTAGGTATGGTGTTGAACTGATGGCAAGGGAGCGCTGAGTTCTATAGCTGGACCATTCAAAGGGCCAGCTATAATTTTGATTACATGTTACAAAATATATGTGTTGTAATCTGTTCTGTGGGAGGTGCTATAATAAGCATGCAATCAATCAAAACTCAACCTATTACATTTATACAGGAGATAAAATCATGAATAATACTTCAAATTTGTATGGAAAGAAAATACTTTTATTTGGCGGAATCTCAGGAATTGGTCTTGCAACAGCAAAAGTTGCTTTAGAGGAAGGCGCATCTGTTATTGTTGTATCCAGCAGACAGGAGAGCGTTGACCGTGCTTTATCGGAGTTGAAGGAAAGAGCAGAAGGTTATACCTTGGATTTAACAAAGGAAGACCGTATAAAAAAATTTTTTGGCACAGTGGGTAAATTTGATCATATGGTCTTTACTGCCGGAGAAACTTTTATGCTGGAATCCATTGAGAATATGGATATTAATCGGGCAAAAGAAGCCTTTAATCTGCGTTATTGGGGGGCATATATGGCAGCCACAACATAAAGAAAGAAGGCGCTATTGTTCTCACTACAGGTGTTGCCTGTGAACGTCCCCAGAAAACCTGGGCCATAGCTGCAAGTATTTGCGGAGCAATGACGTCCTTAGCCAAAGCTCTTGCCATGGAACTTGCTCCTATCCGTGTGAATGCCATAAATCCCGGTGTTGTCAGGATATATCATTCCCCTCAAACAATATACTCAGCTGCTCTGCCATGTATTTAGGAGGATGCGGCATGCCTTGCTGAATCCACCATTCGACCACCCGATGTATGCATAGGCTATAAAGTGCGCCTTTATTTCAAGATCTGAATCCTGCTCCTTGCTCTCCCTTTCGAGCTTATCTTTGATATTGTCTGTTATAAAATTTAGCAGGTGCTCTCTGAATGCAAAGCTCCGGTTACTGGAAAAAAGGGAAGAAAAGAACGGGAAATTGTCAGAGAGATAAATAAATACGGATTGTAATTTTGATCTAAAATCCGCTTTGTCTCGTGTGAGCTCATGGGGTTTGCAAAAAGCGATTAATTCATTTACATGTTCTTCGATACAGGAATCCAGCAAATCGTATATGGCATGATAGTGTAGATAAATAGTTCCCCTGTTAACATTTGCTCTTTCCGAAATATCATTAATTGTAACTGTGCAAATCTTTTTTCAGTAAAAAGCTCAAGAAAAGATTTTCTGATTGCTTCCCTGCTTTTAATTATCCGTCTGTCCACTTTAGACGTATTTTGCATATTATATGGCTCCTTTTCAGATATGGAAAATGTAAAATCTAAAGTTATCATTATAACAGGGGCGTCAAGCGGAATCGGAGAAGCTACAGCGAAACTGTTGGCCAAAAATGGAGCCAGGGTAATTCTTGCCGCAAGAAGAGAGGAACGTTTGAAGGATATCGTAAGTGAGATTGGGCAAAACGGAGGCCATTCAGTATATTTTCAGGCTGATGTAAGCTCATACGAGGATATGCAGAAGCTGGCACAATAATGCATTGGATACCTATGGAAGAATTGACATTTTGATAAACAATGCGGGAATTATGCCCGTTTCCAATCTTAATGAACTGAGAGTTTCAGAATGGGAGCAAATGATTGATGTAAATATAAAAGGTGTTTTGTATGGCATTGCTTCGGTGCTTCCATCAATGAGAGAACAGCAGTCGGGACACATCATCAGCACATCTTCTATTGCAGGCTATGTTGTAAGTCCCACATCCGCTGTTTACAGCGCAACCAAATTTGCAATGCGGTCAATCATGGAGGGACTGCGCCAGGAAGAATCTCCTTCTTCTCATATTCGTACTACCGTTATATTCCCCGGAATTATTGAAACGGAATTGCTTAATACGGTGAAAAGTCCAGAAGTCCAGAAATCAGCGGATTATATACGCAGCTTTAGTAGTTCACCGTACTGGATTGCTGAAGCAATTGCTTATGCCATCAATCAGCCCGAGGATACGGGAGTCAATGAAATTGTGATCAGACCAACAATACAGAGCATGTAGATAGATTTTATGATATTGATGCCCATTTTCCCAAAGATGTTTTATCTGCAAATTTTGGTGCATCAGAGAGCGTATTTGATAATATTCCAAAAGAAGAAGTATATATTATTTATGGAGGAAACCCTGGAGGCCTGGAAAGCCAGGAAGTACCGTCCTTAATTGGTAAAGTCCCGCTTTCTTTTAAACATGAACTTATCCATGTGGAACCAATTCAGTCACCGGGTGGCAGTATCCAAATTTTGGATTATCATAATTTTCCAGTCAGTAAAACGGTGGTAACCGCTCTTGTGGAAGTAGAATCGGGTGGCATACGTGAGATTCACTGGCATACTAATGCGGATGAATCCCAGTATTATATTTCGGGTGAGGCCCGAAGGACTGTTTTCATGCCGAGTCCGAAAGCACGTACTTTCAATTATCGTGCAGGTGATGTGGGATATGTTCCCGCTGGCGGGTTCCACTATATCCAAAATACAGGAAAAGAGAAGCTCAAATAATAATATGTATATATGACAAAAATTGGGCTAAACCACTTAAACTAAGCGAATTATAACAGTCGCGGTGCAATGCGCTGGAAACTGTCGTAATTTGCTTCGTATTATTAATCGGATTTTTATATTTCAGATATTTACATGCACTTTATATTGTTATTATCTGTGATGTCAGTTTGTATCTCAAACACTTCTAATAAATCTGCATTTCAGATATTAACTTGATTATTTGTTACTTGAATTCATGTAGGTCTTTGAAGAAATAGCGTCTGATATACTGTTAAGTAATACGATTCTGGAGTCAGATTTGATGTTTAGCTGCAATTTTGATATACTCCCAGCTTTAATTTCTCGGATTTTATTTTATATAGCTGAGATGCCATGGGCATATTATTTGAGACTATTTTACAGGAGTTCTATTTAAAAGCTGGATGATACGATAGGATATGAATGTATAGATTTATTTATCATTTGTAAAATTAGGCAATGATTGGCTACAAATAGGCTACCGGGTTTTTAAATAAATGATTTATAATAGTGGAGTGATGTGGTAACTGAAAAGCTGCCAGAGTCTTGGAAAAGAGTAATATTTTTATGTTTAAATGCAACAGGTGAGATAGGATATGACAAATCATAATAAACATGATTATGCAATCAGGATATCACTTTTTGCGTTAGCGGACACTGGAAATCAAAGTGCTGGGCAATGTAATGGCAGGTATGGTTACCTTAAGATGTTATTTGGGTGCAAGTTGATTTTATCATTTATACTAGGAGGTTTTTTTATGGAAAGTATTAATAAGCAGAGAGTCGCTATTGTTACAGGTGGATCACGGGGCATTGGACGTGCAATTGCAGAGCGGCTGGCGGCAGATGGACAAGCCGTGGTGATTGCTTATTCAAGCAACAGTGTTGAAGCCAATAAAACGGTACAGGAAATTTGTGAAAAGAACGGTTGTGCCATTGCGTTTCAGGCAGATGTTGCCGATGAGGTAGCGGTAAGCCATCTGTTTGATAAGGCGGAGGAAGTGTTCGGAGGTATTGATGTGGTTGTTAATTCGGCAGGCATTATGATTCTGGATACGGTGGCCAATTTCGATCTGGATAAGCTGGATCGTATGCATCGCACAAATATTCGAGGGACTTTTGTGGTCAACCAGCAGGCAGCCAGACGAGTTCGTTCCGGTGGTGCTATTATCAATCTTTCGACATCGGTAAAGAAGATTGCGTTACCTACCTATGCGGCGTATGCTGCCAGTAAGGGAGCTGTTGATGCAATCAGCCTTATCCTGGCAAAGGAACTTCGGGGACACGATATTACTGTAAATGCTGTGGCTCCTGGGCCTACAGCGACGGAGTTGTTTTTGCAGGGTAAGGATGCTGAGACAATTGAACATATGGCCAAAATGAATCCGATTGAACGATTGGGCAAACCGGAAGATATTTCAGAGGTAGTTTCATTTCTTGCGGGACCGGGAAGATGGATCAACGGGCAGACGATCTATGCAAATGGCGGAATGGTTTAAATCGGATATTGGTAATTGCGGTTTCTGAAAAAGCAGAAAATATGGCTATAGTACCGACATTGCGATATTAAACATAAGAAAAAGGAGGGCTTGCTGTCATATCAGGTCTGCTTTTTCTTATAGAATGAAGATTTAAATACTCATTAATCTTTTATGTTCTTGCATTTCCATAAGAATAAGTATGGGAAAGCGAATGAAAGCGTGAAATAATCCAGAGATAAGTTAATAACACAATAATATCCAGAGAGGAGATTTTATTTTTATGAAAAACATTATCGTTATAACTGGCGCATCCAGCGGATTCGGAGCATTAACAGCCAGGGCGCTGGCTGATGCAGGTAATATTGTATATGCGGGTATGCGCGAGACTGCCAACAGAAATGTTCCTCAAACCAGGGCTGTTGATGAATATTCAAAGGAGCATAAGGTAGACTTGCACTGGATTGAGCTTGACGTGAACAGCCAGGATTCTGTGAATGCTGCAATTGCAAAAATTATAGAAGATAATGGACACATTGATGTCCTTATTCATAATGCAGGGCATATGGTCACAGGACCGGCTGAGGCTTTTACGCCTGAACAAATGGCTCAATTATATGATGTAAATGTCATATCAACGCAGAGAGTTAACCGCGCTGTACTTCCCCATATGCGTAAATGTGGCAAAGGACTCCTTATTTGGGTATCAAGCTCAAGTGTTAAAGGTGGGACACCGCCCTATTTGGCACCTTATTTTGCTGTAAAGGCCGCTATGGATTCAATGGCTGTCAGTTATTCGGCAGAACTTACCAGGTGGGGGATAGAAACCTCTATTGTGGTTCCGGGATCATTTACAAGAGGTACAAATCATTTTGCACATTCAGGCCGCCCGGAAGATACTAAGGTGGAGGCCGCGTATGAGACACGGTATGCGGGTCTTATGGAGCAGATATCCAAAAAGCTTGCTGCATTGGCTCCTGAGGGAACGGATGCAGTTCTCGTTGCCGATGAAATAGCACGAATTGTGGCATTGCCGGAAGGTGAGCGCCCGTATCGTGTCCATATTGATCCAGCCAATGATGGATCTGAAGAAGTAAGCAAAGTCGCCGATCTAATCCGCCGTGAGTTTTTAAATCGGGTCGGTTTAGCAGATCTGCTTACTATAGATAAAAAAATGGAAACTTCAATTTAATTTAAAAGGGAAAGGTGATAAAGTGTGTATTACAAAGGCTTAGATGAAATAAAGCAATCAGAGTTAATGCAAATTATTATTACAGGATTAGTATGATAAGGAAATAAATTATATCAATAAAAAATACCATATGGATGCAGAAGGTGTTTTATCTTTTGGTGAAATGACAAACAAAAATGATAAAATGGAACTTAGAATGCTTCCTGGTGCTTGTGAATTGGTTTTAAGCAGATAGTTTATTTTATACTTATGCCGACAGGAGGGCGATTCCAATGAATAATGAAATTTTAGAGAATAAAATGAAAGAGTGTCAGAAGGATTTAATTCTATTATTGAATCGCCTTATAAATACAGACGGTATACATTCTACAGCAATACCGGCATTGGATATAATACGTGCATCGGATATATCGGAACCGCTGCCCGTTATTTATGAACCTTCTTTATTGGTTATTGTACAAGGCGCTAAAATGGTAACATTATCGAATGACAGTTATATGTATGATCCGACATCATACCTGGTAACCTCTGTTCATCTGCCGGTTTCCAGCCGGATCATTCAGGCTAACAGTCAGGAACCTTACTTGTGTATCCAATTAGGCTTTAGTATAAATCAAATTATTGATATAGTTGCAGAATCAAATTTGTACTTGCATGAAGGAAAAGATTCCAAACGAAGTTTGGTGATAAAAAAGACAAATTACGATTTGTTTGATGCCATATTGAGACTTGTGCGCCTTTTAGAAACAGGTGAGGATATTAAAGTGATCTCACCTCTTATCATACGTGAAATACTATATCGGGTTTTGAAGGAGGATCAAGGGGCGGTCACACAGTTTGCAATGATTGATAACCATGCCAATCGCATTTCAAAGGTGATTGGATGGATCAATGAAGAGTTTGCAAAGCCGATGAAAATAGAAAATTTGGCAGATAAAGTAAATATGAGCACCTCTGCATTGTATAATCAATTTAAAAAGGTTACATCAATGAGTCCTCTCCAATATCAAAAACTAATCAGATTACAGGAGGCAAGACGCTTGCTTCTGGCGGAAAAATCGGAAGCAGCGAGTGTCTGTTTTCAGGTTGGTTATGAAAGCCCGTCGCAATTCAGCCGGGAATATGCCCGTTTATTTGGACTTCCACCAATCAGTGATATGAAACGCCTGCGTTCTTCTACAGGTATAAATCCTTATAATAAAGGCCAAATCTGATGCAAACGATATTTACTATAGCATATATCCAAAAAGGAAATTTTGAGTTTTATTTGAGGTTATTATGCTAAAATACACGAGAAAAATGTAAGCGATTTAACTAGGATACAAAATCAGGAGATATATTCGCTTTGTATATTTAAAAAAAGATTTCTAACTACATTTTTTCAATATTGCTAATAAGTTTTTCTATGAGACTGTATCAATATCCTGATGAGGGTTTGACAGCCTCATTTCAGCATTCTAGGGATTTATGAATTGAAGATATAATGGAAATGATATCCAGCTATCGTTCGTTCAAAACCATTTTCAGGACAAACTGACCCATTTCTGTCGAAGAAACGTTCATGCCTTCTATTAGCCATTGCTGAATTGTGCCAAATAAGCCTGAAACAACAAAAGGAATTACAAAATGGTCAGTTTTTGAATTAGCATCAATTTCCAGCGAAAACTTGTAATCCATAATCGCTTTTTTAAACTTTTCAAAGAATGAACAATCCCCGTCATTTCTGAGCAGAATACTGAACAAATCTTCATTTTCTTTTATAATATCAAAAACCTTAATAAAAAAGGTGCATTCACCGCTATTTGTATCATTTCCGGTAGTAACAACCTTCTTTATCTCTTCAATCATTTCGTTTTCCAGCTGTGCAACCATATCAAAAATATCTACGTAATAGGCGTAAAAGGTTGCGCGATTGACGTCAGCAAGTTCCGTAAGCTCTTTTACTGATATTTTGTTGATTTTTTTCATTTTCATTAGCTTTACTAAGCTGCTGTGCAAATTTCTTTTTGTCCGCTGGACCCTTCGGTCATTATTATTTATTTTCTCCATTTTAATTTTCTCCTTGATAGACAACAATTTTATACCATGTGTTGCTAATGGTACATTTACAAGTAAATTGACGGTTACTATATAACGTACTAAAGTAGTATATTGTACATATGTTGTTTAATCAAGTTAAATTATTTATTAGGAGGCAATTGCAATGAATAAAAATCGAATTAAACAAATCCTTGGTACAGAATATCCAATTGTCCAGGCACCGATGACTTGGATTACGTCAGCTGAATCAGTTGCAGCAGTTGGTAATACTGGGGGACTTGGAACGTTGGGTTCTAATGCAGGACAGAAAACAATAACCAATGATGTGAAAGAAACAAGTGAACGTATGCGGAATGAGATTCGTAAAACTCGCCAGCTAACAGATGCACCTTTTGCAGTTAACTTTATTGTGCCTGTTAAAGGGATGACTGCTCAGTATTTTAACTATTCCAACGTAATTTTAGATGTAATGATTGAAGAAGGCGTTGAATTTGCAGTTGCTGTAGCTATGGATACTCCTGATTTCAGCGAACCTTTTAAAAAAATGAAGGATGCAGGCATCAAAATCATATACCGCGATAATACTCCAAGCATTGAAAAAGCAAAAGCGGCGGAAGCTGCCGGTGCCGACATTATCGTTGCTACAGGTTATGATGGAGGAGGTGCCATACCATCTTATCCTATCGGGACTTTTAGTATTGTACCGATGATTGCTGATAATGTTAATATACCTGTCATGGCAGCCGGGGGCATTACAGATAATCGCAGTGTCCGTGCTGCCCTTGCTCTGGGCGCTGAAGGAGTGTATGTAGGAACTAGATTTATAGCTTCAACCGAGTGTCCGGCTAGTGATATTTGCAAGCAGGATATTGTCCAAACAGAATCAACCGATCTTATCCAGTTTAGCATAACGTCTTTTAATTTCCGCACAATTCCACATAAGCTGGCCTGTGAATTAAAAGGACTCGACGATAATGGAGCTTCTCCCGAGGAACTTAACAATAAATTAAGCGGAACAGGCGGGGGTTATAAGCGTGCAATGCTCGATGGATTTCTTGACGAAGGTATCAGCGGTGTGTCTTATGCAGTTAGCTTAATTAAAGAAGTTAAATCTTGTAAAGACATTATTGAGGAAATGATGTTAGGAATAAATTTCAAATAATTTTTCTGTTTAATGGAAATTTTGAGTTTCATTTGAGGAGGACTTGTTATAACGGAAGCGAAGGAATGGGGAGAAGATATTCCGGATGTACTCGTTCTGACGGTGGGATAGGAAATAAAATGATACAATATGATACATAAAAACTTTTTTGATTTACTCCATGAAGATTAAAGATATAAGACTTTCACGGAGAAAGGCGCTTATACGCCGCCTCTGTTCAGGACGAACATGGGGGTTGCGTTCGGAAGGAACACTTAATTGCCAGTCGAAAGACCGAGGATGGCGGCGATATGCAAAAGCCCTGGATGAATAAGAGGAGGACCGGAACCTAGGTTCCGGCGGCTCTTTGGTGACTTTCTGGCCGCTCAGGCACTCAGCCGGTGAAAGCCGTGGACAAAAAAATCGGCATTCATTTTATCCCCAATAAAATTAGTGCTTATAAACAAATAGTAGCAAATATTTTCTAAATTCCAATTTTTGGTAATCCGGTTTGGCGTTTTGGCGGCATGGTGCGATAGCATTTTAATACAATATCTTAGAAAATGTCATTTATATGTTATGGTTTGACGCTGGATAAAAATAATTGCAGACGAGCTCAGTACCAAAAAGCACCATTCAATTGTATCACTGACAAAAAGATTACTATCGGAAACCAGCACCTCAAGGG
>DNPQ01000407.1 GCA_003501335.1 Bacillota bacterium | reverse complement strand
TCAATTATGAAGAAGTGCCGAAAGTACCTTTTAATCACCGTCATGTTCCAATGCGTCCTCCGGAGGAGCTTTGGATTACCGATTCAACTTTCCGGGATGGGCAACAAGCCCGGGAACCCTATACAGTGAAGCAAATTGTTGATATTTATAAAATGATGAACCGTTTGGGTGGCCCCAAAGGGATCATCCGCCAGACCGAGTTTTTCTTATACAGCGCCAAAGATAAAGAAGCGCTTACCAAATGCATGGAGCTTGGTTACAAGTATCCGGAAATTACCAGCTGGATCCGGGCTGTTAAAGAGGATTTCCAGTTGGTAAAGGAAATGGGTTTAAAGGAAACCGGAATTTTAGCCAGCTGTTCCGATTATCATATCTTTAAAAAGTTAAAGATGACCCGTAAGCAAGCGATGGAACAATTTTTATCCATTGTGAAAGCTGCTTTGGAGATCGGGGTTATTCCCCGGGTTCATCTGGAGGATATCACCAGGGCAGACTTTTATGGTTTTGTGGTTCCGTTTGTTTTGGAATTGATGAAGCTGCAGGAAGAGACCAAGATCCCCATTAAGGTCCGGGCTTGTGATACATTAGGATTTGGAGTCAACTATCCCGGAGTTGCTTTGCCGCGAAGCGTCCCGGGAATTATTTACGGTTTGTGGCATCATGCGGGTGTTCCCAGTGAACAACTAGAGTGGCATGGACATAATGATTTTTATAAGGCGGTAGCCAATGCCGGATCAGCCTGGCTTTATGGTTGCGCGGGTGTCAATACGACTTTACTGGGTATCGGTGAACGGACCGGTAATTGTCCATTAGAGGCGATGGTTTTTGAATATGCTTCATTACGCGGCACCCTTGATGGGATGGATACGACCGTCATTACCGAAATCGCCGATTATTATTCGAGAGAAGTCGGCTATCAAGTACCGCCCATGACTCCGTTAGTCGGTAAGGAATTTAATTTTACCCGTTCCGGAATTCATGCCGATGGACTCCTGAAGGATGAGGAGATTTATAATATTTTCAATACCGAAAAGTTATTGAACCGGAAAGTGGTCGTGGCGGTCAATGAACATTCCGGCGCCGCCGGACTTGCTCACTGGGTCAACAGCTATTTCAACCTGAAGGAAGACCGTAAATTGGAAAAACGGGATCCGCAGCTAATGAAGGTTAAAGAGTGGGTTGATCAACTGTACGCCAATGGCCGTGAAACCGTTATCGGCGATCATGAATTGGTTGCTTTTATTCAAGCCGAAATGCCTGATTTTTGGAACTACTTAAACCGACGGTAAGTCGAACCGTTGTTAGGCCGGTTGACTTAAAGATGGTAGTCAGGGAAAAACGATTCTTCCCGCGGGGATGGCTTAACGGTCATATATTTTGGAATTCGATGCAAGCTCTTTAAAATGGGCTTGCATTTATTTTGTTGTTTTTGGCAAATTTATTTTCGAGGAAATTTATTTCCTACGAATTTGGTTGACTTTTAGAATGCCATTTTTATATAATATAAGATAAATAAAACGGTTATATGGGTTAAATAAAGATACGGACCGTTTTAAAACGATGATGGGGAACCAAATTCACAGGCTGTTTTCAGAGAGGGTAGGGTGGTGCAACTATCTATCGGCAGTGAATGATGCACCCCGGAGCGACGCAGCAAAACTTCGTCCGGGTAGCCCGTTACAGCTGAGTTGGAGTTGGGGGAAAACGATTGGAACGGAATGGCCAAATCAGATTACCCAATCAGAGTGGAACCGCGAAGTAACCTTCGTCTCTGGAAGAAGAGATGAAGGTTTTTGTATTTAAAGAAGTGAAGGAAGGAAATGCGATGTTAAAGCACATCAAAGAAGACATCCAAACGGTCTTTGAGCGCGATCCGGCGGCCCAATCCTGGGTGGAAGTTCTGCTTTGTTATCCGGGAATCCATGCGTTAATTGCCCATCGCATGGCACACTATCTTTATCAACGGCATCATTTTTTACTGGCTCGTTTGATTTCCCAAATGAGCAGGTTTTTGACCGGGATTGAAATTCATCCGGGCGCTAAAATTGGACGGCATTTTTTTATTGACCATGGTACGGGTGTGGTGATCGGCGAGACCAGTGAAATTGGCGACGATGTTACGCTTTTTCAGGGCGTTACCCTGGGCGGCACCGGCAAGGAAAAGGGGAAACGCCATCCGACAGTCGGCAACGGCGTGATGGTTTCAACCGGCGCTAAAGTTTTGGGCTCGATTCAAATCGGTGATAATGCCAAAATCGGAGCCGGGGCCGTTGTCTTGCAGGATGTCCCCTCCAATACAACGGTGGTGGGTGTCCCCGGACGGGTCGTCGTTCAAGACGGTGTCCGGGTGAAGAATGATATCGATATGTTGCAGCCGATCTTGGACCCGGTGGCCAAGATGATTGAATGCATGCAACATAAAATCAATGAACTTGAAAACAGAATTGAAGAGTTAGAAAGCAAAGAGAACAATATTCCATGAGGGGAGTTTTTAATATGAAAGTGTATAATACTTTAACCCGAAAAAAAGAGGAGTTTGTACCGAGAGAGCCGGGTAAAGTGAGCATTTATGCCTGTGGGGTAACCCCCTATGATTTTGCGCACATCGGTAATGCGCGTCCGCCGGTATTTTGGGACTGCGTCCGCCGCTTTTTGAAGTCCCGGGGCTTGCAGGTGACTTATATTCAAAACTTTACCGATGTTGATGATAAAATTATTAACCGGGCGAAACAACAAGGACGGGAACCACTGGAACTCTCAAGGGAATTTGCCAAAATTTATTTAGAGGATTTAGAGGCGCTGGGAGTCATGCCGGCCGAGCGTTATCCGAAGGTATCGGATCATATCCCGGAAATCATTGAAATGATTGAGACCCTTGTTAAAAAAGGCAATGCTTATGTTTTAAACGGAGACGTTTATTATTCGGTGAGCAGCTTTAAGGATTACGGGAAATTGTCGGGCCGGGCTTTGGAGGATCTGCAGGCCGGAGCCAGAGTTGAAATTAATGAGGCCAAACGGGATCCAATGGATTTTGCTCTCTGGAAGGCAGCCAAACCGGGGGAGATTTACTGGCCCTCTCCATGGGGAGAAGGGAGACCCGGCTGGCATATTGAGTGTTCGGCGATGTCTCTCAAATACCTGGGAGTTGGTTTTGATATGCATGGCGGCGGCGAGGACTTGGTTTTCCCCCATCATGAAAACGAAATCGCCCAATCAGAGGCCTATTCCGGCAAAGAGTTCGTAAAATATTGGCTGCACAACGCCTTCATCACGGTAGGCGGCGAAAGAATGGGCAAATCGGTGGGAAATTTCTCGACCATCCGCGATGTCCGCGGCAAATTTCCACCGAAAGTGGTCCGCTTTTGGTTTGTGGGGACGCATTACCGCAATCCGATCAGTTTCGGGGAAGAAGAGCTGACCACGGCGGCCAAGGGGCTGGAAAGGCTGGAAAATGCCCGTTTCAACTGGGAACATTTATTGAAGCAAGCACCCGTTCCCGGGACGCTTTCCGATAGCCTTTCCCGAAATATCAAGGAGTTCATCGGGCGGACTCAAACCGATTTCACAGCAGCGATGGAAGATGATTTCAATACACCCCAGGCCCTGGCCAGTCTGTATGATCTGGTACGGGAGGTTAACCGTTGGGTTCAAGCGAGTGACTTCCAACCGACGAAGGCAGCTCAGGATTTATTAAAGCAAGCCCTCGACTGTTTGCTGGAACTGGCCGGAGTGCTCGGTCTCTTGGCTGAAGAAAAGGAAGCCGTTAGCCAGGATACGGCGGAAATTGAAGCGGCGATCGCTCGAAGGGTTCAGGCCAAGAAAGATAAAAATTGGGCCTTGGCGGACCAAATACGGGACGAATTGAAAGCCAAAGGAATTGTTCTGGAAGATACACCTCAGGGCGTAAGATGGAAGCATGAGGGATAATGACGTAAGCCGTTTCTTAATGTCATCAAGTCGTGCAGGTTAAATTTCCTAAATGTTGGTCAGACCTAAAATCAACCCCTCTCCCCGATGATGGATTTCGAAGATGGATATTCAGCGGAGAGGGGCGAATCGCTGGAAACTTGGGACTGTTTTGGGAGCTACTCATGATCGACAGAGAGAAGCGATCTTGAGATATGAGTCTATTATTTTTCAGGCTATTCGATGAAGCAATTCAACGAAGCATCATTTTTATCAGAAAGGATTAAACAAAACATGAAAATTATCGGAGTTATTCCTTCACGTTATGGGTCATCCCGTTTAGCCGGGAAGCCGCTGGTCGATTTATGCGGGCAGACGATGATCGAGCGGGTTTACCGCTGTTCCAAACGGTCTAAATTATTGGAGTCCGTCATCGTGGCCACGGATGACGAACGGATTTACAACGAGATCAAACGGTTCGGCGGCGATGTGGAGATGACCTCCCCCAATCACCAAACGGGGACCGACCGTATTGTCGAAGTGGCTCAAAAGCGGGGCTTTGCCGACGAAGACGTGGTGGTCAACATTCAGGGCGATCAGCCGCTGATCGATGCGAAAACGATTGATAATTTGATCCGTCCTCTGGCAGAAGACAAGTCGCTGGTGATGAGTACGATGTCTTACCGGATTACCGACCCGGCCGACATTAACAATCCTGCCTGTGTCAAGGTGATTACTGATTGCAATGGAATGGCGATTTATTTTTCCAGGCTGGCCATTCCCTATGTGCGGGA
>DNPQ01000365.1:2077-3232 GCA_003501335.1 Bacillota bacterium | reverse complement strand
AATCAAACTTTAAACGCCGCTGTCGATTGCTTTAAGTTATTCGCCAAATCGGCCATATTTTCAGCCAGCGATGCTACTTCTTCGGCCCCGGCGCTCTGTTCCTCGACGGAAGCTGCAACTTCTTGAGTACTCGCCATTCCTTCTTGACTGATTGCCCCCAGATGCGTTACGGCGCCAATCATAGTCTCATTTCGATCCGCCATTTGTTGCGCCAATTTTGCTACTTTATCAATCTGGTTTAAAACCTCGCCCAGTTCCTTGAAAATGGATTGGAAAGTTCCCGTTGCTTGAGTTGTGAGCGTTTGACTCTGTTGAGCCTGTTCCATACCTTCTTTAATAACACCAGTCGCATTTTCACTGCGGCTGATCATCTCATGAATCAAATTACTGATCTTTTGGGAAGCCTGTTTTGATTGTTCCGCCAGCTTTCCGGTTTCGGTTGCCACAACGCTGAACCCTTTGCCGTGTTCTCCGGCGCGGGCCGCTTCAATGGCCGCATTTAAAGCCAATAATGACGTCTGTTCGGAAACATTTCCAATTAATGATGCAACCTCGTTGATCTCCCCGGAAGTCTGATTCATTTCGTTCATAACGGAATTAATCTTTTGAGTCGTTTCGTAGAGGCTATTCATTCCTGTCGCCACATCACCGGTTACTTTCTGACCGACATTTGCCGAAGCCGCGATCTTCTGCGACATGGAAGCCATATGCGTTGTATCGCCGGTCACCGTTCTTACTAATTCACCCAGTTCGCTGATACTCGTGGCGGTTTGCTCGACTTGACCGGCCTGCTCGGCTGCAGCTTTCGTTAATTCCTCAATAACAGTGGCCACCTCTCCGGCGGCCCGGCCTGAATTGGCGGATGCATCCCGTAACTCGTTACTGGCCGAAGAAAGCATTTGAGCATGTTCGTTAATCTGGCCGACCAATTGGCGTAAACTTTCTACTGCCTGATTAAAACCAACCACCACCTGATTAATTTCTTGTGAACCTTTTGAGGTTAACGTCTGCGTCAAATCTCCGGTGGCCAGGGCATTGATTTTCATAGCCATCTCTTTCAAAGGTCCGGAAATCATAGCGGCAATAATTAGTCCGATGGCAATGGATAAGATTAAACTGATAACCAAAATAAGGATGCTGCTAAACTGGGAATCG
>DNPQ01000365.1:0-1761 GCA_003501335.1 Bacillota bacterium | reverse complement strand
GCATCCAAACTCAGGCGAATCACAAGCAAAGAACGGTTAATACCTTCGTAATCCTGCGTCGATAATTGTTTTCCCGAAAATTGAGTAAGACTTTTAACCTCCTCTTCGATTTTTTCCGTTTCAGTCCAATCCGGGTAAGCATGGACTATATTTTCGATCCTGTTGGGATAAATGGTCAAAGGCTGATGTGTAAGGAGAGTTCCCATTAACTGGGTCCGAATTTGATCCACCTCTTGATTGGCGCTCAAAACATTCTGAAGGCCGCTAAGACACGTTTGGAGCGCACTGTGGGTCATATCTTGCATTTGTCCAAGTAGCCTTAATCCCATGAACCCTTCTAACACTAAAAAAAAGACCAGCACGGAAATAAGGAGTAAAATCTGATGAAATACTTTCAATTTTGATAAAACATTTCGTAATGGAGTCATTGTGAAATCTAAAATAGTACTTTTGGGCTGTAGTTTAATTTTACTTTTCATGTTGAAAGCCTCCAAAATTTTGAAAGAATTAAATGAAATAATACAAATCTCATACCTATCATGCCTTATTCTTCGGTATTTTTATAGATTAGATTAGTGAAAAAATAAAAAAATTATTTTTCATTTACTATAAAAACTAGGTTGAAAAACCGGCTTTCCGTGTTTATTTAACAAGATAACTCTGAAGCCCGCTCATGACCATATGAACCGCGATCACCGCCAGCAATAATCCGGATAAACGTTCCAGCGCGACTAATAAACGGGCTGGAATCAGCGATCCCATGAACACTCCCACCAGTAGCAACACGGCCGTCGCCAGCCAGGCCAGCCCCATCATGGTCAAACCCACCAAGGGGTGGGCAGCGGACTGGGCGGCCATGATCATCACCGTTGCCAGAGCCGACGGACCAACAATCAGCGGTATCGCCATGGGAACAATAAAGGGCTCACTTTGGTCTTCTTTGCCGCCGGTCAAATGATCATCTGGAAATACCAGCCGTAGGGCGATGATCGCCAAGACCACGCCGCCGCAAATCTTTAAATCCGAAGGGCCAATCTCCAGGATATGTAAAAACCAGGGGCCAACGGCATAAAAAATCGCCAACAGCAACAAGGAAATGACCAGTTCCCGGAAGACGATTTTCAAATGGCGTTTGGGTTCAACATGCGTTAACAATCCAAGGACCACCGGGAGATTGCCGAAGGGGTCCAGCACGAAGAACAGGGTGATAGCCAAAGGCAACGTTTGCATAAATAATCACTCCAAGGTTAAATGATAGACTATTTGGTAAAAACCAATTCTCCAAAACAAGCCGGGATGTGGAAATTAAGGATTCCCGTCTGGGACCAGGCAGAATATTCATCGTTGCCATCCTGCGGCCGGTCAATCCGGTAAAGGTTAAACAGCCAGAGAGCCCCGCTTTGAGGCGCCGTTAGAAATTCATCCGCCGGAATGGCGATCTCGACCGACCATTGTTTTTTCTCAAGTTCACACCTTACCATGCTGCGAATCCGGTTTGCAACCCGGGCAAACTGCAAAAGATGCCCGGCTAGATTGTTATGAATCTCGTAATGCAACACCGCATTATGGGGATTCACTTCGAATTCCAGATAGGTTTGTAAATCCCGATCCGGATCCAAAAAAATCTCCACCACTTCTTCTTCGTAGAGCCTGTCGTTGAAGTTTAGCATAGTGGCATTGATAAAATCGTCCTGGCACAAAAAAGCGACATAAAGATAGTTTTCATTCCAGAGCATCCGCGCCGTGGTTGATTGCCGGGGC
>DNPQ01000248.1:2280-4239 GCA_003501335.1 Bacillota bacterium | reverse complement strand
CATTGCACCCAGCAATGCCTTTTGCATGTTCCGGACTCCGATAACCCAGGCGGCCACCCGGTTGATGCTGGCATCAAAATAATCCAGCCCGATCATGACTTTATCCAAAGCATCACAGCGGATGATTTCCTTAGCGATTTCCTTTAATTCATCATCCAGCAATATCACATGATCACTGTCCCAACGCATCGGGCGGGTAACATGCAAAGGTATCCGGTCAAAGAAAGCCAGCAACGCCGATATCTTATCGGAAACCACTTCAGTCGGATGAAAGTGACCATTATCCAATAAAAAGTAGATGCCATTTTTTGCGGCATAACTCAAATAAAACTCATGAGAACCCACGGTATACGCTTCGAGGCCAATACCAAACACTTTTCCTTCAACACAGTCGATCAAATATCTGGGATCATACTTTTCACGATAAATTTCATCCAGACTAGCTTTCAGCCGTAAGCGCGGCCCCAAACGGTCCGCAGGAATATCTTTGTAACCGTCGGGTATCCATAGATTGCAAAGGGATGGTGTGCCCAGTTCCTTGCCGAAATAAGCGGCAATCTTCCGGCAAGCCTTGCCGTGCCGGATCCAAAAATTTCGGATTTCCGGATCGGGATGAGATAGCGTCAGCCCACTGGCTGCTTTGGGATGGGAAAAAAAGGTTGGATTGAAATCAAGTCCGAGGCCCCGCTGTTTAGCAAATTCCACCCATTTGCTAAAATGCTTCGGCTCCAGCATATCGCGTTCGACTGTGTTCCCATCGGTAATTCCATAACAAGCATGCACATTAATCCGATGTTTGCCGGGAATCAGCGATAACGCCTTATCAATATCGGCCATTAATTCCTCGGGAGTGCGGGCCTTGCCCGGATAGTTTCCGGTGGTGGCAATACCCCCGGTCAGTCCGCCCCTGTTTTCAAAGCCGTTGACGTCATCACCTTGCCAGCAATGAATCGAAATCGCTATTTTACCTAATTTGGCTATCACTTGGTCGCAATCAATGCCAATCTTGCGGTAGCTTTCTTTCGCCAGACGATAATTTTCCGCAATCGCGTTCGATAAATTTTCACTCATATTAATTCCTCCCTTATTTAATGATTACCATTTGCTGATGGGAAAAGAGTCTGCGATGGCCTTTCTTGCTTCTGCTAATGTTTCAAACTCACCGGCCCCCAGCATCTGCGAAATGATGTTGCCAATAGCAGTCGCTTCTACAGGGCCTGCCAATATTTGTTTTCCGGTATACCTGGCGGTCAATTCATTGAGATAATCCGCCTGACTGCCGCCACCTACGATATGGATGGTGCTGACCTTCATATTTTGTAAGGCTTCAATCTCTAAAACCGCGTCACGGTAACTTTGGGCCAGACTGCGATAGACACAGGAAGCTATTTCTCCGATCTTGTTCGGAACCGCTAGACTTCTTTGTCGGCAAAATTCCTTTATGGCCATGATCATGTTGGGGGGCGCCAAAAAAGCCTGATCATTAACATCAATGAGCGAAGGAAAATCCTTCTCCGCCTCTGCCATCGAACACAGTTGAGAAAAGGAATAAAGATCACCCAATTCCTTTTTTACCGACTGGATAATCCACAACCCCATGATATTTTTTAAATAGCGGTAACGGTATTCATAGCCGCCTTCATTGGTGAAATTAGCCAGCCGGCTTGCTTCACGGCAGTCAGGTTCTGCTTTTTCCAAACCCATGAGGGACCACGTTCCGGAACTTATAAAAAGCGAATGACGATCCGCCGACGGTACTGCCAGCACTGCCGCAGCCGTATCGTGAGTGGGCGGTAGCACCAATTCACAATTAAATCCCACCCTTTGCCGAATAGCTTCCCGGAAAGGGCCTAACGGAGTTTTAGGCAGTTTCAAATCACCAAACAGCGATTGTTTGAGCCCCAGGAGATCGATGAGTGAACGGTCCCAAGTCTTTTTTGCCGCATCTACCATACCGGT
>DNPQ01000248.1:0-1977 GCA_003501335.1 Bacillota bacterium | reverse complement strand
CCGGTCAGTAAAAAATTAAGATACTCCGGTACCATCAGGAAACGCTCCGCCTGATCCAAGATTCCCTTTTCCGTTCGTTGCAGAGCTAAGAGCTGATAAATGGTATTAAATAACTGTTTTTGAATACCGGTCCGCCGATACAACTCATCTTCCAGAATCAATTTACGGAGCTCCGCATCCATGCCGTTGGTACGACTATCCCGGTAAGCAATGGTATCTCCCAGGAGTTGATCATTCTTATCCAGCAACACAAAGTCTACGCCCCAGGTATCAATGGCAAGAGTAACCGGTATTTCCCCCAGTTCGCCGCATTTTTGGAGGCCCAGTAGAATTTGCTCAAACAGATAATTAAAATCCCAGCAAAGATGCTTATCTCTCACTTTCATTTCATTCGTGAAACGGTAAATCTCTTCCAAGATAATTTGGCCGCCTTTGAAAGTCCCAAGGATATGGCGGCCGCTGGAGGCTCCAATATCAATTGCCATGTAATAATTATTCATCTTCAACACCACATTAGTTGTTTTTTGTTACATTTTTATTATAGTATTGCAACGGCATAAAAATAAGGACGTAATTTATCGAAATTTACGTCCTTATTTGCGCGTCAACAAATTGTTTATTTCCCAAAAACTCTATTGATTATTGGCCTTGCGATAGGTTTTAGGGCTCATGCCATAGATTTTCCGAAAACTGCGATAAAAATAGCTGGTATTATCGTAGCCCACCGCAGCAATAATTTCCTCAATGGAAAGGGTGCTGCGACCCAAAAGCTGAATCGCTTTGGAAAAACGTTTCTGTTGTAAAAGCTCTTTATAAGTGTACCCCGTACTCCGTTTAATCAGTCTGCTTAACTTGGAAATCGACTGATTGTAATTTTGGGCTATCTGCGAAAGACTGGCAGTCCGATACGATTCTTCGATCTGTTTGAGGATCGTAATGACCAGTGAATTATCGTATTGGTCAGGCTTTTCCTGTTCCATATGATCGGTATAATTTAACAGTTCCAAAAAAAGCAGTCCCATGGTTGTTTGATTGATCTTGCGATTATTATTTTGGTGGTTGATCAGACTCCATACCAAGATCTCCATCAAGTTTTGGATAGGTAGTATTTCAGCTACTTTGAAATGCAAATAACCAATTTCATACCGGTCCCGTTGCAAGGCGCTGATCAAGAAATGATTCAGTATATTATCTTTGGCAATCATCTCAAAGGCAATATCGAAAAATTCGGGCAACACGATAAAGTTTACAGCGATATCATTTTGAGCGGCCTCGGTAATTTCATGGAAAGCATGTTGATTTAAAAACAACAGTTCGCCGCTGCCCAAAATGATCTCATCTTTCCCGTTGATAATATGGCGGGTGGTACCGGAACACATGTAAACGATCTCAATGTAATTGTGCTTGTGTTTGGGAAAACGGATAAAGCGGGTATGAGGACGGATATCAATAAGCTTGCCTTCTGAAAGCATCTTCTTGCTATCGATGATAAAACCGGGAGAATTGGTATATAACTCTTTTTGAATAGTATGTCTTCCCGCTAATATCGCTTTTTCTTCATCACTGATTTGTTGCAAAACTTCCATCAATTCATGATTCAAGTGATCACCTTCAATCGAAATACTACTCAAAGACTAAATTCGCTATTTTTTTAGCTATCGCTTTCTCCGTCGCCTCCGTTTTTCCCTTTTTCCCCGTCCATAAATCCGAATCAAACATTTAGCCTAATTCTACCTTAAGCATACAGTCAAATTGACCATCTCTCCATATAATGTACTAAATTCTAAAAACCCGAGGTGAATAAAAATGTCGATGAATTATGGCTATGGCCCTGAACCATATCAATATAACATGCAAGCGATTGATCCCATGTTGGACAATCAATATGTAGGAGCCGATTCGGAACCCGTAAGTGCCCAACAATTCTGGGGATATGGACCGGGATTTGGAGGGTTTGGCGGGTTCGGGGGACCTTTT
>DNPQ01000160.1 GCA_003501335.1 Bacillota bacterium | reverse complement strand
TGGGTCCGATGACCCCGGGTATCCGTATACCGGCTTCCCGGATTAGTTCAAAGGAAAATTCCATGAATAAAATTTCGACAATTGCCGGAAAAGGTACGCTTTCCCGGGCGGCGGTCATGGCCAAAAGTAAATCGGTAGGAATCATTTCCTGGTGATAGTTGACCACCGCGATATAAAACGCCGGTAACAACAAGGCGATAAAGATCGAGGCGGCCCGGATGAAGCGTAAAAAGTTGCCAAAAGGCCAGCGGATATAATAGTCTTCGGCGGCATGCAAAAAGATCGCGAATGTAGTCGGGATTACCAGTGAAAAGGGGCTGTTTTGCATGACAATTCCCACATAACCTTCCCGAAGATGAGCGGCCAGCCGGTCGGGCCTTTCGGTGGATAACATTTGGGGTACCAGGGACCTTGGATGATCTTCCAAATATTCTTCCAGAGCGCCGGTCTCTGCTATATAATCGGTTGCTTCACTGACGGATTGAATCCGGTAGCGGACTTCGTCAATCAGATTGGGGTTGGCAATATCTTTGATGTACATGATACCGACTAGGGTCCGGCTGCGGCGGCCGACCCGGAATATTTCGGTCATTAATTTCGGATCTTTGATATACCGGCGGACACTGGCAGTATTCGCCCTGAATGTTTCGGAAAAAGCCTCCTGAGGGCCGCGAACCACATGCTCGGTGCCGGGTTTTTCGATCCCCCGGTGTTCCCAGCCTTTGGTTTCGATCAACAAAGCTTCGTCGCATTTATCGACTAGTAATACACTGGAACCATCCAGCACACCGTTGATGATGTCGCTTAATTTGGTATTTTTAACAATCTGATTTTCAGGAAGCAATTTTTGGGAGATGGCCTCGATCGGATTTTTAGTAGTGATTTCACCGGGGCCTAAGAGCATAAGGGGCTCTAAGACGGCAAAGTTTTGGGTATTGCGATCCGTCATCCCATCTATATATATAATGAAAGCATCCGAGTTTAAACTGGGGATTTTAAAATCCCGGATGATAAAATCCATATTGGTAGGAATTTCAAAAATATCCTCCAATATGCGGCGGTTTTCTTTCAGGCTTTTACTGAGGGTTTGCTCCGGTTGGGAATTTTTTTTCAGGGGTGGCCGTTGAAAAGTTCCCTTGATGGCTCCCGTAAAAGAAAATTGTTTCTCGCGGGTGCCAAATTTAAAGATTTTCTTTACTGAATCCCATATTTTCATAGGTTGCCTCCGGTAATTAGCTTCTGCCATTATTTACAGTTTCATACCTGCGTTCATTGAAGGAAGAGGTGACTACGGTGAGAAAAGTTAAAGGCCGGGCTCTTGGGGCAGGAAGTAAAATAGGCATAGTTGCTCCGGCGAGTCCCTTGGACTCTATGGAAGAAATAGCCAAAGCTGCATCCAAAATGGCCCAACATGGATATTTACCGGTACTGGGGGCTACAGCATCCCCAATGGATGGAAAGTTGGCAGGTACAGATATCGTTAGGCGGGCTGATTTGGAAAGCTTTTGGCAGGATGATTCCATCGCCGCGATTTGGTGTCTGCGGGGAGGATATGGCTGTATCAGGATTTTACCTCAGTTATGGTATGGCTTATTTGCCAAAAAGCCTAAAATTCTAATCGGATTTAGTGATATCACAACCCTGGAAATGGCTCTGTGGTCGCAAACGGGTTTGGTCACTTTTCATGGTCCGGTTTTGGCAAGCTTAAATAGTGAATTTTCAATCAGCCAAGCTTTGGGAGTCCTAAGCGGAGATTGGAAAAATCGTCAATTGGAATGGCCTTTGGAAGGCCCCAAGAAGTATCTCCCGATTCGAAGCGGAATAACGCAGGGTATTGTTTTGGGAGGCAATTTAACCTCTATTATTTCATTAATGGGTACCCGGTTTTTACCCAGTTTCGAGGGCGTGATTTTATTTTTGGAAGAAACCGGAGAACAGGCTTATCGGGTTGACCGGATGTTGAGCCAACTATTGATTTCGGGAATCCTTCATACGGTTGCCGCAGTTCTGGTTGGGCGCTGCATCCCTTCATCCCATCAAGATGAAGATGAATTGGTGAAAGTTTTTGCAGAGCGGCTCGGTACTTTAAAATGTCCGGTGGCTTACGGTTATCCTATCGGTCATATCGCGGAACAATGGACTATCCCGCAGGGAGTTATGGCTGAAGTTGATATCGATAGGGGAAGTCTGGTTCTTTTGGAAAAACCGCTGGATTAGACTTTAAATCATCTTAGAAGTAGTTTCTGAGTAGAATCCAAAACCATGCGCGCTTCCGTGGTTCCAAAAATGCCTAATATTAGGCATTCCGCTAATGATTACAGACTATTGTTTTAAGGCATTAAAGAGGAATATTTTATAATGTAGCGAAATATCATAAATGTCATTCGGGAACAAAAGTAAATGGAACACGTTTTGTTGATCGATGGAAGAAGTCATCCACCCCGGCTTTGCGAGTCTTGCTTAACCAAGGAATGAAAATTGGCCGGGTGGCTGTTTGGAATGAGGCTTGTAAAATAAGCCAGGATTGTTTGCAAGTTAGGCTTGCTTGCAAGCCTAAAGGATCCCCCGGGTTAAAATGTATTTTTTGAGTAGGAAGG
>DNPQ01000072.1 GCA_003501335.1 Bacillota bacterium | reverse complement strand
GAAGTCATTGTCAGCGCTCCCTATTTTATGGAGTATGGTTTTTATACCGATAATCACCAGGGAAAATTAGTGGTTGTCAAGACGAAGGCCGACTTTCAATTAGACCCCTTAGCTATCCAGGCGGCCATCAATTCGAAGACCAAAGCCATCTTAATCAATTCTCCCAACAACCCAACCGGCGTCATTTATTTGGAACCAGTATTGACTGAATTGGCCGCAGTGATCCGGAAAAAAGAAACTGAACTCGGCAAAACCATTTATTTAATTTCCGATGAACCCTATGCCGGATTGGTCTATGATGGGATAAAGGTCCCAGCGATCTTACAAATATTTGAACACGGCATCGTGGCAACTTCCCATAGTAAAGACCTGGCCATCCCCGGAGAACGGATTGGTTATGTCGCCTTCAACCCACAGATTCCCGAAGCGGAACTGATGTTTAGCGCCTTGGTTTTCGCCAACCGTATTTTGGGCTTCGTCAATGCGCCTGCTTTAATGCAACGTTTGGTGGCGGGACTCCAGGGCCAGGTGGCGGGATTGGAGCTATACCGGGAACGGCGGGATATCCTTTATAACCATCTGAGCAGTATTGGCTTTGATGTGATCAAACCGCAGGGCGCTTTTTATCTTTTCCCAAAAAGCCCTATCCCCGACGATGGCGCATTCAGCCAGGCGGCCCAAAAACACAATATTTTAATCGTCCCGGGCAGCGGTTTCTGCATGCCCGGTTATTTCCGGATCGCCTATTGCGTTTCCAAAGAAATCATCCAAAACTCCCTGCCGGCGTTTACGGCATTGGCGAAGGAGTTTCAGCTCACAAAATGATATTTTATATAAATATTCATCGTCGATAACAACCGAAAATGCTTCTATTAGAAAAGATCCCAGCTAGCTGTGGGGATCTTTTTTTTATAATTTTTTGCTAAAAAACTATAAAGATATTTGCAAAATACCCGATATATAATTATGTAAAGAAAATAAAAATACTTTATTGCAAATAGTAATATTATAGATAATATTATGATCCTATGCCTTTTTTGAAAAAGGAGTAAAAATGGTTACTATCGCAAAAATTTCAGATAATATCGGAGAATATATCGGAGAACAGGCTGGCTTGCAAACAGAAACCAAGAAAATTTGTTATGGGGTTGAATGCATCCTCATTATGATAATTAGTTTAGGTATTATTTTAATGTTTGGATGGTTATTGGGCGCTTTTAAAGAAACTATTTTAATCACTTTGGCGGCATTATTTATGAAACACATTATCGGCGGCCCTCACCTGTCAGGATTCATAAGATGCACCACTTTTAGTGCATTAATTCTCGCCGGGGCCGGATGGGCATTAAAGACTTTTGGAGCTCCATCGCCTTGGTGGTTATTTATCTTGGCTATGATAGGATGTGGTGTTGTCCTACTTTACGGCCCGCTGTTAGCTGAGGAATTTCATTTTAGCGAACAGCAAATTAAAGGAAGAAAGGTTTTAGGCGTATTTTTTCTGATATTCCTGAGTGGCTGTGATATTTTCTTCTCCAGTGTGTGGTTAACTGCTGTAAATATAGGGTTTTTACTTACCATTATGCTCAGAACACCGGCCGGTGTCTTGATAGTCCAATGGGTAGAGCAACTTACTAAAGGAAAGGAGGCGCAATCCGAATGAAAAAAATATACTTATTATTGGCTGCCATAGCTGCACTTGCTGCTATTATTAGTACTGGTTTTGCATGCCAAACTTTTGGTTATCAACCTAAAATGAGGGAATAATTCATGATATGGATTTCAGTTTTTCGCCACTAAGATATTACTATATATCTTAGTGGCTTTTTATGTTATAATATTTTTATAAATTAATTATTTGTGAATTTAGAAATATTGATGCAAAACATCATATAAATCAATATTCTTTTATCAACTGTGTAATTTGTTTTGCAACGTTTTTATCATATAGTAACTCGTTTTGCCTTTAGTAGAGTATCCACCACCGTATAACAACTCAATTGCCAATACTGATCACCACGGTAACTTGGATATATCTCCGAGATTTGCTTAAGTGTTTCGCCTCTTGTGTATAGTATAAAAATGAGCAAATTCATCTCATTAAATATCTCTATGGGCAGGAGAATAATGATGTATCATCCGTTTCAAACTCTGATTACCTTTTTGATGTTTTATGTCACTTTTTTTACCGGTTATCATCTATCTTTAACATTTATCGATTTTTCTCCGCCGCTGAAACGGACCCTGTTGCCGGTCCTGATCGCTGCGATCATCGCTTATATCTCCAAAATCTGTTTGGGTGCTTCCGCTCCGCTGCATACCGTCGTGGTTGTTACTATCTGTGCCGGGGTACTTCGCCTATTTAATCCAATCGATTTTTTGCTTAGTCTAATTGGCTCTTTGCTGACTATTATCACTTTAACCCTGGGAAGCATGATTTTAGCTTGTCCGGTTTTCGTCAAACTGGGTTATGCGATCCCTTTAAATTGCACGGGTTCTCATGGTGGCCTTTAAGTCTACTAGAACTAGTGGTCCCAACGTTGGTGTTAATTATTCTAAAGGCCAGCAAATTCTCTTTGCTTCAATATCTTAAAGTCATGATAAAACATGATTTTTAAAATTGATAGGTTTAATTTAGGTGTTGCAATATTTTTTATAAGAAACTTAATTGGAAACTTTCAAATACGTTGACAAGGAGCTACTTATAGATGCATAATCCATATTTGATGTTTATTGTCTTCCTGATATCGTATATCTCTTTCTTTATATGTTATCAACTAGCTTTGACCTTTATCAGCCTTTCTCCGCCACTAAAACAAAGCCTGCTGCCAGTCCTGATTAGTGCGGTCATCGCTTACATCTCCAAAATTTACTTAAGCGCCCCTGCTCCGGTACACACAGTCGTAGTGGTAATCCTCTGTGCTGGGATGCTTCGTTTATTTAATCCAATCAGTTTTTTACTCAGCCTGATCGGCTCTTTACTGACAGTTATCACTTTAACCCTGGGAAGCATGATTTTGGCCTGTCCGGTCTTCGCCAAACTAGGTTATACGATTCCAGCAAAATTCGCCGAGTCCCCATGGCTCCTTTTAAATCTGCTGGAACTAATCATCCCAATCTTGGTTTTGATTATTTTAAAGGTCAGTAAGTTCTCCTTGATAAAATACTTTAGTAACGAGCGATAAAAACTTGATTTTTAAAAATTTGTATTGGTTTCAAATGCCGTCGCTCAACCATTCTCAATTTTCGCTTCTAAAGTAAGCTGTGACTATTTTGATAATAATATTGGATTGAATAGCAGGTTATCCTTCATTTTATGTTATAATACTCTTTATGAAACTTCAATAAAGATCTTGGAAATGCTTTACAAGGAGATGAAGGTAAATGCAAAATCCCTATTTAATGCTTAGTACCTTGTTCATGTGTTTGATCACTTTTTTCATCTGTTATCAGTTGGCCTTAGCTTTCATAGGAGTTAATTTATCACTAAAAAAATTTTTATTACCGACCTTGATTATTTCATTAATTGCCTATGTCTCCAAAATCATCCTCAGCCTTTCCGCTCCCGTACATACTGTTGTAATTGTAGTAACCTGTGCGGGAATATTATATTTATTTAATAGGATCAATGTTATTCTAAGTCTAATCGGTTCATTACTAACTTTTACCACTTTAACGCTGGGGAGTATGCTCTTGGCTTGTCCGTTCTTCCTTCGCTTGGGTTATATAATTCCTGTAAAGTTCAATGGAATGAATTGGCTTTTTCTATGTCTACTTGAACTCATTGTTCCGACACTTGTTCTGGTTATTTTAAAAACTACCAAATTTTCTTTGATGAAATATATTCCAAGTACAAAATAGGTGATGATATCCGTTGAAACACTCTTACCTATTGCAGGCTTTCCTATACGCTTTGTTGGCTATTTTCTTGCTTTTGATTCTGGAACTGTATCTGTTTGATATGCTTCATAAAACAGTTACTTTCTTTGTCGCCGGAATTACTATGGCTATTTTAATACTATGGATCTTAAACCTGCGTTCCTTTTATAAATTTACCATCGAAATGAATAAAGAATCGATCATCCGAGAAACGGATCGCCTGCAACTGGAGGAAAGCCAAAAACTGATTCAAACTTTAAGTTCCCAGCGTCATGATTTCAAAAATCAACTCCAGGTGATCCAGATGTTGGCGCAAATGAACAAAAGCCAGGAAGTGGCCGATTATATCCAAGGATACAATACTTCAATCGACCAGTCCGATGCGATGTACATGCAGATTAAAAATCCGGCGATCGCCGCTATGTTCCTGGTTTTTTACACCCAGACCAAAGAAAAAGGTATCACATTTTCCGTCGATTGTGATGTGGATTTTCGGGAGTTTCATCTTTCTCCCGTGGCGATTACCCGCATTCTCGGAAACATCATCCGGAATGCCATTGAAATTCTGGAGATCCATCCAAATGTAAAGCGGAGCATCCAAGTAACAATCTGGGAAGCAGCCAATTGTTACCATTTTGTAATTTGGAATAACGGGCCGTCGATCCCCCAAGATATACTCCCCAATATTTTTACTCCGGGTTTTTCTACCAAAAACAGTTCCGGCTTGGGTCTGTCCATCGTCAAACAGCTGTTAAATGAAATAGCAGGACAAATTTTCGTCCATAGCGACCCCAATGACGGTACCGAATTCAAAATCGTTATACCTAAAAATCCCCCGTTCATCTCCTTGTCGAAGCATGCCGACAACAGTCAAAAAGTCAGTTTACAAAATATTGGTTGACAAACGATCAATAATCGCATATAGTATTTCTAATCAAATATTCATAAATACGAATGAAACATTCGTAAGATCGCCTCAAAGACATTGAAGGGAATAAGACATAAGGCCAAGGCTATAGAGAGCCGGTGTCTGGTGCAAACCGGTGCTTTTGTTTTATGTGAATAGCTCATCCCGGAGTTGCCCGCTTGAATTTTAATAGAGCGGGACGTTTTGGCAACGTTATCGGTCAACGCCTTGTTAGAGGCTGTAAGAGGGCTGCGCTATAAACGCAGTTGAATTAGGGTGGTACCGTGTGGAAAATAACTTCCTCGCCCCTTGTGTTTGTGGGGCGAGGATTTTTTGTGTCTGTTTGATTCAAAAATTTTGATCGGAGGAAACAGATATGAAAAAAGCATTTGAAAAGTACATTCCCTTTCCCGGAGTCCCGATTCATAATCGCGAATGGCCCTCCCGGGTGATTGAAAAAGCTCCTGTTTGGTGTAGCGTTGATCTACGCGATGGTAATCAGGCTTTAGTCGATCCCATGAACGTAAAGGAAAAATTGCTTTTATTTAAAACCTTGGTCGAAATTGGATTTAAGGAGATTGAGGTCGGGTTCCCGTCCGCTTCGGAAACCGAATATGAGATCCTGCGAGCTTTGATTGAAGGCGGTCACATTCCGGATGATGTCACCATCCAAGTGTTGGTTCAAGCCAGAGAACATTTAATTGAAAAAACCTTTGAGGCTATTTCCGGAGCCAAAAATGTAATCTTCCATTTTTACAATTCCACTTCGACGCTCCAGCGCAAAGTAGTCTTTAAAAAAGATATGGACGGCATCATCGAGATTGCCGTCAATGCTGCCAAATTAATCTCCGAACTCGCAAAAAAGGCCGATCCGAAAACCAATCTCCGTTTTGAGTACTCGCCCGAAAGCTTTTCCGGCACCGAGATGGATAATGCCGTCGAAATCTGTCACCGGGTCATGGAAACCTTGGGTGCTTCACCCCAAAACCGAATGATTCTCAACCTGCCATCCACCGTAGAGTGCAGCACTCCGAACGGGTATGCCGATCAGATTGAGTATTTTTGCAAAAATTTGCCGGACCGCCAAAATGCCATCATTAGTCTGCATCCTCATAACGATCGGGGTACCGGAGTCGCTGCGACCGAGCTGGGATTGCTGGCCGGTGCTGAACGAGTCGAAGGATCCCTTTTTGGCAACGGCGAAAGGACCGGTAATGTCGATATTGTGACATTAGCGCTCAACATGTATACGCAAGCTATCGATCCGCAGCTTGATCTCAGCAGGATCCCCGAGATCCGGGAAATTTACGAACAGGTTACCAAGATGAGAGTCCATGAACGGCATCCTTATGCCGGTGATTTGGTATTTACCGCTTTTTCCGGTTCCCATCAGGATGCCATCAATAAAGGTGTGGAATATATGCGCAGCTCCGGCAGCCAGTATTGGGAAGTCCCTTATCTGCCCATCAATCCGGCCGATGTCGGCCGCCAATACGAGCCCATTATCCGGATTAATAGTCAATCCGGAAAAGGCGGCGCCGCTTACATTTTACAAACCGTCTATGGATACAGCATGCCCAAAGCCATGCATCCTGAGTTTGGAGCCATCGTGAAAGCCGCTTGTGACAAATCCGGCACTGAGCTATCATCGGAAAAGTTATATGAGTTGTTTAAAACGGAATATCTGGACCTTGCCGACCCCTTCTCGTTAAAAACATACCATGTTTCCCATCAGTCGGGCAACGGTTCCCCGGCGGGCGTTTTCTTCAACGGCACCATTCAATTCCAAAATGAAGATCATAAAATCGAAAGCCGCGGGAATGGACCGATTGATGCTTTTTTCAACGCCATCAAAAGTTTTGGAGTTGGCGATTATGACTTGGTGTCCTATGATGAACAAGCCGTTGCCTCCGGCTCGGATTCAAAAGCATTAGCCTTTATTCAGCTTAAAAATAAAAAAGGCGCCGCTATTTTCGGCGCCGGACTCGATGAGGACACTAGTATGGCCTCAATCAAAGCGGTTCTTTCGGCTATAAACCGGGCCCGTAAAACGAAATAAGATCTTCGGCCCGGCAGGGTTTTGACTCTAAAAACCAAACCTTTTATACGTTAGCTTTCTTCACCTGAATTTGCGGATCACCCCACAATTTACGGACAACATCAGCAACAGCGGTGGGGTCTCCGCTGGTATAAAAGGTCTCTTGACCCGGCGCCGTACGTTCAGTCATTAAATTGGCCAATTTTAATACCCGGGCCGTCTGTTTAGCTACCGCCAGTCCAGTGTCTAAGATAGTGACACCCGGGCCGCAAATTTTCCGGGCAACCGGTATTAAAAATGGATAATGGGTACAGCCGAGCACCAAAGTATCGATACCTTTATCCAGGAGCGGCTGTAAATATTGCCGTAACAATCTTTCAGTCTCCGGAGTTTCAATGGCGCCGGATTCTACAATTTCGACCAGTCCGGGTCCCGGTTGGGTATAAACCTCAACCCCGGTTGCATATTTTTCAACCAAAATGGAAAAGCGTTCGCCGTTCAAGGTTAAATTGGTTGCCAAAACTCCAATTTTACCGTTTCGGGTCAATTCATGAGCGGGTTTAATTGCCGGTTCCACACCGACTACCGGTACGTTCCGAAATTTCGCCCGTACTTGGTCCAGACCGGCTACGCAAGCCGAATTACAAGCTACAACCACTAATTTAACCCTCTGGGAAATTAAAAAATCGGTAACTTCTAAAGAACGTTGCCGAATTTCTTCCACCGGTTTGATACCGTAAGGGCAATGAGCCGAGTCGGCCAAATAAATTAAATTCTCAGCTGGGAGCAGCCGTCTTACTTCCAATAATATTGAAAGTCCTCCCACTCCGGAATCAAATGCTCCAATCGGTGCATTTTTGGACAACTAAAACCACCTCGATATTAAACGTTAATAAAAAGATTCTCGCCGCTTTTAGATAATCCTTCATCGAAAACTTATTTCTTAAACCTCAAAACCAATTTTCATCACTCAAAAGCCGCCCGGATCTTTTCCTTATTTTAGGCAACTTCTATGCTTTTCTCATAAAAGTATGGGCCAGGGACATATTATAAGTGAAGTATGAAGTAAAATCTTTGAGAGGAAAAAAATATTGGTGCTTTTCTGGGAAAAATTTCGAAGCCGGGTATGGGTCAATCTCAATTGGTCTTATATTTCTTTGCTGTCGGTTCTCCTTTTATTAGGCGGATTGTTAGTGGCTCTTTATCTGCCTCTGCCACCGCCTCAAATGCCAATTGCATCCGAGGTATATGATCAAAATTACAAATTGGTGACGACGTTTTTTTTAGAAAACCGAAGCCCGGTGAGCCTAGATGAAGTACCCCGTTTTCTAATCAAAGCAATCCTGGCTGTGGAAGATCATCGTTTTTATCAACATCATGGGATCAATCCAGGCCGGATTGTCAAGGCTTTGTTGTACGACATTATTCATCGCCGTTTCGAACAAGGCGCCAGCACCATCACCCAACAATTAGCCAAAAATGCCTATCTTGACCAAAAACGGACTTTTCTGCGTAAACTCAAAGAATTATTTTATACTGTAAAATTAGAACTACAATTACCAAAAAATAAAATTCTGGAATTATATTTAAACCAAATTTATTTCGGACATGGCGCCTACGGATTAAAAATAGCGGCTCAAACTTATTTTGGCAAAGAACTCCGGCAATTAACCCCGACTGAAATGGCACTACTAGCCGGTTTACCCAAGGGGCCTGCTTTCTATTCTCCTTATTTTCATCCACAGGCCGGCCGGCAAAGGATTGTCGAAGTTTTACAGCGAATGAAAGCTTGCAATTATATTTCCAATGTCCAGTTCGAGGACTATCGATCAAGACCGCTCCATTTACCGGGTATCATCAACAAAGTAGCACCGGCTCCATATTTTCTGGACCTCCTTCAAGACGAAGTCGGCCGAATTTTTCCCAAAGAACCTGGATTGATTTATAAAGCCGGCTTTATTATCGAATCCACTTTGGACATGGAAATGCAAAAAAATGCCGAACACTCGATGATGGAGGGCCTGCCGAAATTACTTCGGGATAAGCAGGGTTTATTGCAACCCCAGGGGGCATTGGTTGCGATTGACCCGCAAACCGGCGCCATCCGGGCTCTAGTTGGTGGAATTGACGCTGCCCGCTCCCAATTTAACCGGGCGATCCAGGCCCATCGCCAGCCGGGTTCGGCTTTCAAACCCATACTTTATGCCTCTGCTTTAAGTCATGGATATACTCTGGCAAACCACATGGATTGCAGTCCGGTAACTTACCAGATAGGCCGGCAAACCTACCGACCCACCGATGACAATGACCAGGAACGCTCCGGCCTTTTATCCCTTCGCCAAGCATTGGCATCTTCCAACAATGTAGTGGCTGTAAAATTACTCTATCAGATCGGTACAGCTCAGGTCCTTTCGCTTGCCAAAAAGCTGGGAATTATCTCCCCATTACCGCCCGGACTTTCTTTAGCCCTGGGTTCGGGAGAAGTCACCCCGTTGGAGCTGGCAGGCTCCTATCTGCCTTTCGCCAACGGTGGAAAAAATTTGGCCCCCACCACTATCTGGCGAATTCTGGACCGGGAGGGCCGGGTTCTTTACCAAGCCCCAACGGAACATCCAACAGTTATCGACCCGGGCGTGGCTTATTTGGTTACGCAGGCTCTAAGCAGCGTTTTACAAAAAGGTGGAACAGCCGCTAATATCGAAGGGATCATCAACCGGCCGGTGGCCGGTAAAACCGGAACCACCGAAGAAAACCACGATGCCTGGTTTGTGGGATACACTCCCGATTTATTGACTTGTGTTTATGTAGGGTGCGATCATAATGAGCGTCCCTTACCGGGAGCCGCCAACCGCATCGCCGCACCGATTTGGGCTGATTTCATGACCAAAGCTTTAATCAATAAGCCTGCTCTTGATTTCACAATTCCCAACGACATTATCCAAATGGATATATGCAGTGAAACAGGAGCTAAGGCCACTTCTTTTTGCCCTAAACAGAGTGAATACTTTTTAGCCGGAACCGAACCCACCGAATATTGCCAGAAGCATCGCATCATTAGTATTCAAGTATGCAAACGGTCCGGTCTTTTACCAGGCCCTTATTGCCGTGAATTGGAAGTACGCCAATTTAAACTTGGAGAGCAGCCCACCGAAATCTGCAATGTCTGCCAAAAGCATCCTTATTTTTTCGACTGGCTACGACGAATATTTAAATCCAGATCGGAATAGACCCGCTTCCCGGATCGGCCTTCAATGAATATATTATATTATCGCCGATCCGACAGATCAAATTTTAAATCAATACACTAACCCAGCCGGATCCAATTTCTATGAATAATCTCAATATCTTCGATCCGGAGGTATTTGAATTGACTCTCCTAAAAACGATTCCCATTGATGAGTTAGCCCTGTTATGGGTTTCAACCATGATTTATTATACGGAAATAGTCCCTCGGAGGTTCTCTACCGAACCTTCCCTGGCCCAAACAATTGAACGCGACCAATTTCAATTTCAAGCCATCGCCCACCAACTGGAAATGCTTTGTTGGACCCGTCCGGTTGATTCCTGGGCCCGATACGTTTGGCGTCAAAACTTTGTCCTGTACGTATCCCAGATTATCCGCCGCTCACAACTTTTCTTTCAACATCTTGGTGCACTTCCCCATTTTAATTAAAAATCAGTTATGGCACGCAACCGCTATGGCCTGAGTACCATTTCTAAAATCACGTATATTCCCTCTAGGTTGCCTTTTTTGGCAAACTTCTGCTTTTTTAACAAGCTTACGTTCATTTGGCTATCCACTCTTTCCCAAAAGGAACTTCCCAAGCTTTAAAGAAATTGACAGTATTAGAAAAGCCTGACAGGTTAGGTCTCATTTCCAAATACAATCAAACATTTCTGCCACGGTGATTTGAGCCATCGAAGTTTAATCTGTAGCCATTCTACCTGAAAATTTTTTTCATTCCCATTTTCAGGTAGAACAGACAATCCGGTGTATATTTTCCGTTTATTGCAGAAAAAGCCGGAATGGATGACTTTTCAGCACTCATTAACAGCCTACTTTTTGCCCGGACCGTGGACAAAAAGGAGCTAAACATGACTTTTAAAAAGACTCTGGTTTCTTCTCTGATGTTAGGCGTTTTGACTTTCACAGCCGGTGCTGTTTATGGACAAGTCTATTATGTTCAGCCTGGGGATTCCTTGTATAACATCGCCGCTCGCTACGGCACCAGCACCACAACGTTATCCCAAGCCAATGGTTTAAACAATAATCAAATTTACCCTGGACAAGCCTTAAATATTACTTCAAAGAGCAACACCAGTTCAAGCAGCGTCGCCTATACAGTTTTGCCGGGTGATAGTCTTTTCCTGATTGCTCAAAAGTTCGGAGTCTCAGTGGATTCCATTAAAAATAACAATAACCTGTCAAGCGATTATCTATGGGCCGGTAAGCAACTGGCGATTCCATCCGGAAACAGCAGTTCATCTTCAAATAGCAGTCGTTATCTGGTCCAAGCCGACGATTCCTTATTTTTGATTGCCAAGCAATACGGAATTACTGTTGCGGCATTACGGGCAGCCAATAATCTAAGTTCCGATGCGACAATTTATCCCAATCAATCATTAACGATACCCAAAAAGACAGTCAGCAGCAGTTCCAGTTCAACCGGTTTGCAGCTCAGTCAAAACGATGCTGAACTTTTGGCGCGATTGGTGACAGCCGAATCGGACGGAGAACCTTTTGAAGGACAGGTTGCCGTCGCTGCAACCATATTAAACCGTTTACAGGATCCCCTTTATCCCAAAACCATCGCCGGAATTATCTATCAGGTCGATAATGGCCGTTATCAGTACAGTCCGGTTTTGGATGGACGAATCAACCAACCAGCCAGCGCCAGCGCATATCGGGCCGTACAACTGGCCTGCTCCGGTTGGGATCCCAGTAATGGGGCCAATGGTTTTTATAATCCTACCAAAACAAGTAACAACTGGGTGAAATCTCAGCCAGTAACTGTCTCCATCGGCGATCACATCTTTTTCAACTCGTAAAAAGACAATCTTCATTCAGAAATCGAGACACCATCAAAAACCCGCCATCGCGGGTTTTTTTATTTTCTCTCCAAACAGAATCCGACACGTTTGATACTATCATAACAAATTACATCTTGATTATCTTTCCGTACAAATAGAAATTTTTGTAATTTATCTTTACCTAATTTTTACTTTAGATATTTTTTTATTTTCCATTATGTTGTATACTAATCACAAGAATATAATGCTATTACTGTATGTTTTAAAATATTAGCTGGATATTATTTTTTCATCGTTGGCTATTGCTGGATTTCAATTCAATTACAATCCTCTGCAAGTCGGCTAAAACCCAGGAGGATTATAAGTGAAGACGCTATTTTAATCCCGTAAAGGATGCAATTCAATGAATAGAATCAATCAATTGTTACAACTTTAAAGGCGGGCGAAGATTATGAATCAGATTGCAGTGGCAGTGATCAGCGTAAAAAGCCCATGGTTTATGGGCATTGTAAGTGGAATCATCCTGGTCTTCATCGGCGTTGTTTTTTTCTCCCTTTCGGAATACCGGAAAAAGAAAATAAGAACAGCCCATCGGAAAATGATCATGGAAAATGCCCAACATTTATTGGAAGACGGTCAAGTCGATGAGGCTTTGACAATATTTACCGAATTACTCACCCAGATTTCCCGTTACCGGGAACCCAAAGCATATGCCCAGGTCAAGCACAATGAGGGAGTATGTTACAAGCATCTGGCTTCAACTACGGATGCTGCCGAGAACCTGAAAAAAGCGATTCTTTGTTATGAAGAAGCCATTAAAATACTGGACTTAAATAAAAACCCCTTAGAATACTCCCAAATTCAAAATGATTTAGGCGCTGCCTACGGAACCCTCGCCGAACTGGAAGATAAAGAGAATAATATCGCCAAGGCCATCAAAGCCTGCGAAGAAGCCTTAAAATTCTTTACAGCCAAAAAGTATCCCCTGATGTTTGCAACCATTCAATTTAATCTTGGTTTTTCATATGAAACCTTAGCCAAACTCCGCGAAAATAACAAAGAATATCATTATTTAAAAGCAACGCAATATCTGGAAGAGGCTATCAAAACTTTTGATTTTGAAAACCATCCCCTGGATTACTGTAAAGCCCAGCAGGTCTTGGCAAGTTCTTATACATCCTTAGCGGATTTCCGCGACAAAGAAGAAAACCTGCAAAAAGCCATACATGCGTCCGAAGAAGCCGTAAAATTATTGACTTTCGAACAATATCCGTTATTGTATGCAGAAACCGAACTCAATGCCGGTTTGGCCTATTCCGCGTTAGCCCCCACTCAAGATCCGGCGGAGACGTACCCCAAAGCCATTAAAGCCTTGGAAGAAGCCTTGCGTTTTTATACTTTTGAAGCGTATCCATCCGAGTATGGCGATATCCAGAATGAACTCAGTTCCATTTATCTGGAATTAGGACAAATCCAAGATCGGGAAAACAACTTAGGGAAAGCCATTCTAGCAAGCAAAGAAGCCCTCAAGGTTTATATTCCGGGCCAATATCCTTTGAATTACGCCAAAATCCAATTTAACCTGGGTTCTGCCTATAGTATCCTTTCGGATATTCAAAACAAAGAAGACAATTTATTTAAAGCCATCGCCGCTTTCGAAGAGGCTCTCAAGGTCTATACACCTCAGAGTTACCCTGAGATCTATGCCTCTACAGAGCTTAATCTGGGTATTTTTTATCAGGCCCTTGCGGATGCCCGTGATCGGGAGGAAAACCTGACGAAGGCTGCGGAGTGCTTTGAGGCGGCCACTGAAGTATTTACCAGTGATAAAAATCCTTCGGAATATGCCATCACTCGTGAAAAGCTGGGTGAAATCTGTTTAACACTGGCGCCGATGTTTGATAAACAGGAAAATATCAACAAAGCCGTAAAAGCGTTTCGGGAAACTCTTCCCTTGTATAATATTGAAACCCAACCTCAGGAATATGCCAAACTGCAAATTAATTACGGGAATGCCTTGACCGAATTGTCCAAATTAAGCGACCAACTCAATAATGCCACGACTGCCGCAAAGTCTTTCGAAGAGGCCCTCAAGATCTACACCTTTGAAAGCAACCCCCAGGAATACGCCAATGCCAAATCCGGCCTGGCCGATGCCCAACGGGTTTTGGCAGAAAACCAAAATAAGCAAGACAATCTGAATGCTGCGCTTCAAAATTACGAAGATGCTTTAAAAGTTTATACCATGGAAGATGTGCCGGAGCAATTTGCCAAAGTTCAAAGGAGTATCGGGAATACCTGCCGAAGCCTTGCTCAGACCTTTAACAAGGAGGGCAATCTCTCCCGGGCCATTAAAGCCCATCAGGAAGCTCTTAAGGTATACAACCTCGAAGATTCGCCTTTTGAATATGCAGATGTCCAGGATGATTTGGGGAATACCCTAATGGATATGGCGGAGACGCGGGACAAAGAGCTTTATCTGGTCAAAGCCATGAAGGCCTTTGAAGAAGTGATTAAGATCCATACATTTTGGGATTATCCGATGGAATATGCCAATACGCGCTGTAAGATGGCCAATGCGTATGTCCATTTAGCTGAAGTCCAGGAACCCGATGACAATCTCCGAAAATCCATTGCGGCTTACGAGGACGCTTTAAAGGTTTATCTGCCGGATCAATACCCGTATGATTATGCCACGACAATCAATAATATCGGCGTGGCTTACAAATCTATCGCCGAGTCTTTGGATACTTTCAATTACCCTTCGGTGGCCGAATTCCACCAGAGCCAATCCGACAAACTCAATAATGCCATTAATGCTTTTGGGGAAGCCCTAAATACCTTTACCATCAAAAAGTATCCCCTGGATTATGCAATGGCGCAAAACAATCTAGGTACCATTTACAGCCTGCTGGCCAGTATTGATGAAAGCCCGGATGAAGATGTCCAAAAAGCCATCGACGCCTATGAGGCAGCTCTTAAAGTCTATAGGCCCGAGGTCGACGCCGCTCTGAACAAAAAAGTCAAAGCCAATCTGGTCAAACTAAAACAACGGTTCAATAAAGAATAAGCAAGGGAATTACAACTCTTTCGTGGCTTCCATACTGCTTTTTTGTTAACCCCGAGAAAAAATTTCCTGTGCGATAACAGGGATTGCCGGAGAACATCCAGTAAAGGTAAAAACGTTTTCAGACGTTTATTGTTTTGCGCCGGATATCCCTGATTTTATTTTAGTATTTTCCGGTTTCCCTCTGGACATCGCCGCTTTTATTTCAGTGGTTTCTGATTTTTATCCGGAAACCACTGTTACCATTTCTCCGGTCCCTGCTTTCAGTTTAAAAACGACTGATTTCGTCCTGACAATCTCCGATTTTAATCCGGATATAGCCGATTCCTTTTCAGCGCTCTCCGATATTGCTCCGGGTATCACTGATTCATTCCATCAGTCTCTCATTGTCCTCCAGAGATTACTGATTTGATTCCGACGTTCTCTGCGATTTATTCGGGCAGCGCTGATTTCATTCCTGGATTCTCCGGTTTTTCTCCGGTAACCGCTGATTTTATTTCAATGGTCTTTGAGGTTCCCTGGAAATGGGCATTACCCACTTAACTGATATATATAACAACCTTTCTAATATAGAGTCACCTTCAAAAACACCTCCGCTAATTTCCGGCGATCGAAATTTGACAATTAATGAGGAGGCCGTCCATTCAAAAAATTCTCCTCATGAGCTAACCCTGCTTAAACAGGTTGCTTGCTCCCTTGACAAAATCACCAGTTCTGGTCATCAGCAGCAATTACTCATCGAAAACTTTTAAAAGATCCGTGTATTTCAAACCTTCTTTAATGGAAATTTAGGCTTCTTCTTTTGATTTCCGTAATAAGGACCGGTAATTAGGAGTGTAAGAAACCAAAACGCCATTCTTTTTAGCAAATTTCATCGCTGCCATCGTTTAATTGTTCAACTTTTTCATTGCTCATAACCCATATTGAATCCAAAATAATATATTAACGATAGTCCTACTATGTCTCCAATCATCAAAACAATCCGCGATCATCTTGGCCTGCTTTTGAATAAGAAGAAGTGTGGACGATCGAATGTTAGCATGCTACAATAGATAAAAACAGCTGTAAGAAAGGAAACAAAATGGAGAAGATCGCATCCGGGGTTCAGCACATTGGAATCCCAACAAACAACATGGAAGCGACCACCCGGTTTTATGAAGGGCTCGGCTTTCAAACAGTACTTTCCACCCATGGAAAGTCCAATGAAAAGGTGATTTTTTTCCGGCTGGGTAATTTAACCATTGAAACGTATGAAAATCAAAGCGCCGTTGGAAAAACTGGTGCTATCGACCATATTGCACTCGATGTAGCAGATATTGATAAGGCCTTTGCGATTGCAATGACCAACGGGTACCAAATACTGGAGGATGGAATACAATTTTTGCCGTTTTGGGATAACGGTATACGGTATTTCATCGTTCTCGGCCCCAATGG
>DNPQ01000495.1 GCA_003501335.1 Bacillota bacterium | reverse complement strand
TGTAAATCGAGAATTAATTCGTTGATAGTATCTGCAATGATAGGATCCAGACCGGTTGTTGGTTCGTCATAAAGTAAAATAGGAGGCTTGATAGCAATCGCTCTGGCTATTGCAACCCGCTTTTTCATACCACCGCTTAAATTGGAAGGCATTTTATTCAATGTATCTTTTTCCAGTCCGACTATGTCCAGAGACTGAATGACTTTCTCTCGGATTGGTTTTTCCGGAAGATTTTGACGTCGTAAACTAAAGGCAACATTTTCGAAAACCGAGAGTGAGTCAAAGAGGGCTGCCGATTGAAAAACCAATCCCATTTTGCTACGGAGTTCCTGCCATTGGCGTCGGCTTAAGTTTTGAGTGTTTTGGCCATCAATGGTAATGAATCCGGATGTAGGTTTAATTAATCCCATAATTAACCTTAGAAGGGTACTTTTTCCACATCCACTAGGCCCTAGAATGACAAAAGTTTCCCCTTTGCAAAATTCGGCGTCAAGCTTATTTAAAATGTTTTGGTCATTCACATGATAAGTAAGATTGATAATGGATATCATGTTTGTCCTCTAAATTTGAATTATAAATGATACAAAATCATTGATAAAAAATAATTGGATACAAAAATGGCGATACTGGATATCACAACGGATTGAGTTGTCGCAATCCCTACGCCTACCGCACCATTCGATGTATGTAAACCCTGATAAGACCCAACTCCTGCAATGATTAGCCCAAAGAAAAAAGCTTTGATTAAACCTCCTAGAAAATCCCAATAACTAACAAAAGTTAAAATACCACTGACGATATCATTGGCTGAGATATGGGCATAACTTACTGCCAAAGCAAATCCGCAGAAAATGCCGAATAAATCGGCAAAGATTACCAAAAGAGGTAGCATTGTAGCGGCAGCGATGAGTTTAGGAGCTATTAAATAGTCGATTGGGTCAGTGGATAAAGCTTCAAGAGCTTCAATCTGCTCGGTGACTTTCATAGAGCCGATGGAAGCTGCAATTGCCGAACCTACCCGGCCTGCCACAACTACACCCGTTAATACTGGGGCCAATTCGCGGGCAAAAGCTAGAGCCAGTCCCTGCCCAAGCTGGGAAGAAAGACCAAAGGTAGCAAAAATTTTAGCAATCTGAAGGGAAAAAACCATACCCGTTGAGGCTGAGATGGCTAAGACGATAGGAAGAGATTTGACCCCTATAAATTCCATTTCAACTATAGTATTTTTCCAATACACTGTATGATAAAGTATGGCTTCAATACTTAGCAAATAGAGATGGATGATTTCTCCCAAGCTGAATAAGACTGATAATACTTTTTTACCAATCAATGATAGCAGCTTAATCTTGGTTGCGTCCCATTGCACCGGCATTTTTCCATCCTTTTATGCACCAAAAAGATTTTTAAGGAATGATCGAGATTTGAAAATCTATATTCCTAAATTATTCTTTGCAGACTAAAAAATTCCTTCTGTACCAAGTTTGTGAAAAAAGGAGAAATCCTGTTAATTCTTCAATTACTTAAATAGCTTTTTATCTTTAGGTAATATTTTAGTAGCCGGGGTATAATACCAAGGATGTAGCTGATAGAGCTTACGATTGTTCAATAAGGAAAATCTTTGTGGCTTCTGAGAAAAGTGGTTCCAGGTATCTGCGGGAGGAAGATTAAAGATATACAATATAAATTGGGTTGTTTTGAAAAGAAAAAACATATATATTGTATATCTTATTGAAAAAGCCTATAGACAGCTTCAACAAAGCGTCGGTGAGTATGAGACAGGGCCGATGGAATTGGAAGCCATCATCAGAAATGATGTTCTTAATTTAGTTCCGGCACGAAATGAAGAAACAGGATATAGTCATATCTTCCCTTCTATTTTAACTAGGGGATTTTTTACGATGCCAAATTAAAATCATTGTTTTTCCTTTTTTTTTGAGGATTGGATTCAAGATTGCGGCTAAAATATCAAACATAATAGACCTCCTTTCTCTTTTGGCCGGAAGATTTATATATGCTATGAAAAAATCCCGAGGAAGGTGAATCATTTACTTTTTAAATGATGCGACTTTTCACGAAAGGTTTTCGATGAATATAAAGTTTTCCGTACATTCTGGGTTTCCTCTTGTGAGTGGGATTTTAAGGTATCATAAATAAGAGATCAAAGGTTAATCCCGAAAATAAACTGTAAATAGCATAAATCTAGGAGGAAACTATTTTTGGTTGTCGAAAAATCAATGGATTGGAAAGGGAGGTAATTATATTGCTACCGAAAGATATTAAATACACAGAGGAACATGAATGGGTTAAAGTTGATGGAGACCGGGTAAAAGTCGGCATTACTGAATATGCGCAAAAAGAATTAGGGGATATTGTTTTTGTCGATTTACCAAGTATAGGTGATAAAATAACCGCAAAGGATCCAATTGCCACTATCGAATCAGTAAAAGCGGTTTCGGAAATATATGCGCCTATTAGCGGTGAAATAATGGAGATTAACGATTCTCTTGAACATAGTCCGGAATTTGTCAATCAAGATCCTTATGGGAAAGGATGGATTTTTATAATTGAACCCACCGATCCAAAGGAAACAAATAATTTGCTAACTCCATCGGCTTACTCTGCATTAATTGGCACCAAATGAACTGGCGTTTCATTCCTTATAAAGCAGGAGAGCCGGCCTGGAATATGGCTGTAGATGAAGCAATTTTTCATTTTTACCAGAAGGGCCTGGTACCGCCAACTTTACGATTTTATGGTTGGGATCCTCCCGCATTGTCGTTGGGTTACTTCCAAAGTATCGATAAAGACGTGGTCCTGGATACATTAAAGCAGAACGGTTATGGATTAGTACGACGAAATACAGGGGGCCGGGCCGTATTCCACGATCGGGAATTGACTTATTCCGTCGTGGCGGGGGTCCAAGATGGCTTGCCTCAAAGTTTGCTCGAAACTTATCTTTATATATCAAGGGCGATCGTAGAAGCTTGTCACTCTTTAGGTGTTCAGGCCGAACTTCATAAGGGATTTGAGAAAGGAAGAACAAGTGGTGCCTGTTTTGAATCTTCATCCTGGTACGAATTAAGTGTCGATGGCAGGAAATTGGTTGGAAGCGCCCAACTAAGGAAAAAAGGTTCCTTTTTGCAACATGGCTCAATTTTAATTGATTTCTCAGCGGAATCTTTAGGAGCAATTTTGAAAGTTCCTGTTTCGCTCGATGAATGGGTCATAAAAATTAATTCTAAGGTTACTTCTTTTAAGGATCAAGGTATTTTCATAAAACCTGACGAACTTTCAGAAAAAATTATAATTAGTTTTCGGCAATTATATAATTTAACCATAATCGAAAGTACTTTAAGTCCGGCTGAACTAATATTGGCTCGACAATTAGTGCATCAAAAATATGCAAGTGATGATTGGAACCTAAGACGTAATCATGAAATGAAATTGATATGAGGGATATGGATGAAATATTTTGTGGGCGATATTGTTAAAATGCGTAAAGTTCATCCTTGCGGAGGAACTGATTGGGAAGTATTGCGGGTAGGTATGGACTTTCGTATTAAATGTCTAAAATGCAATCGAGTCGTGATGTTGCCCCGGCCTCAATTTGAAAAAGCAGTCAAAACTGTAATTAAAACGGCATTGCCGCCGACCTTAATTTCTGAAAATTCTCATCTGAAACCTCTTGAATAAAATAGGATTAAAGTGTATAATTCTACAATGAATTCCCTGCTCTGTTGAAACAGTGACTTTAGAATTCCAGGTTATGAGCTGGTTGAATAAAGTTCAATTTGGAACAGGGCCGAATTAACGTCCAGAGTGGACGTTTCAAAGTCCAGAGGGAGGAGGTGGTTTCAGGTGAGGAATTATGAATCAATGTATATTCTAAAACCTGAGTTGGAGGAAGAAGCAATTATTGCTATAGTAACTCGTTTTGAAGATGTCGTTAAAAACGGCGGTGGAGAGATAGTTAAAACCGATCGTTGGGGCAAGAGGCGTCTTGCTTATGAAGTCAACGGCATTACAGAAGGACACTATATCTTAATGACTTTTAAATCTCCAAGTAGCGTGACCCAAGAATTGGATCGAGTTTTAAAGATTCAAGATGATGTGGTCCGTCAATTAGTTGTTAAAAAAGATGAGTAACGAAGGTGATCATTAATGAATCATATCGCCCTAATAGGTAGATTAACCAGGGATCCGGAACTTCGTTATACTCCAAACGGTGTTGCAGTTGCAAATTTTGATTTGGCGGTTGACCGCTCTACTACCAATCAGCAAGGTGAGCGTGAAACGGATTTTATCCGCATCGTGACCTGGCAAAAACAGGCGGAGGTCGTTGCTAATTATCTGAAAAAAGGTCGTCTTGTGGCCGTTGAAGGTAGATTGCAGATTCGTAATTACGAGACTCAAGATGGTCAAAAACGTAAAGCGGCTGAAGTAGTGGCCAGCCGGGTTCAGTTTTTGGAAAAAGCCCGCGATGAAGTGGCTCCGACTGGACATGGTAATTCAAATAATACGGCGGAAGCCAATGATGATATTGAAGGAATTAATCTCGATGATCTGCCTTTTTAGGCGAGATCATAATGGAGGCGAATTAAATGGGCAGAAATAATGGGGATAGAGAAAATAGCGGCGGTAAAGAACGTATGATGCGACGACCCAAAAAGAAAATCTGTTCTTTTTGTGTTGATAAAGTACAAAGTATTGATTATAAAGAGACTGCCAAAATCCGTAAATTTATCACCGAACGGGGCAAAATATTACCGCGTCGGATCTCCGGTAATTGTGCCGTTCATCAACGGCAGTTAACAATTGCCATTAAACGTGCAAGACAGATTGCATTACTTCCTTTTACCAGTGAATAGAGGCCAATGGCCTCTATTTTTGCAAACGGGGACTTTGCGGG
>DNPQ01000557.1 GCA_003501335.1 Bacillota bacterium | reverse complement strand
AGTGACCATTACGCCTGAAGCAGCCGGGAAAGAAGGCTCATCGATGAATTTAAGGGCCAGAGAAAGGAAAACAGTCCGGGAGTTACTCTATGGTCTGCTGTTGGTTTCCGGAAACGATGCGGCAACAGCTCTGGCCGAAGCGGTGTCGGGCAGTGAATCCAAATTTGCCGACCTCATGAATCAAAAAGCTCAAGAAATCGGGATGAGAAATACCCAATTCATAAATGCCAGCGGTCTTCCAATACAAGGACATTATTCAACCGCTTATGATTTAGCCGTTTTAACTCGCTACGCCTTGAAAAATGGGAATTTTGCCAAAGTTGTCAGCACCAAAGTTAAGGAAGTCTCCGGTACCAGTTACCGGAACGGCCGCAGGTTAATCAATCATAATAAACTTCTTTGGCGTGATCAGTATGTTACCGGAGTGAAAACCGGTTATACACAGGCAGCCGGAGGATGTCTCGTTTCATCGGCGAGTCGAGACGGAAAAGTCTTGATTAGTGTAGTTTTAAAGACCAGTTATATTTATGACGATACGCACCAGCTTTTTGATTATGGGTTTGAGAAAGAAAATAACCGATCCAATATCGTTTCCAATGGTATGAATAAAGGGGTTCATGGTTAATTTTATAATTGATTGCCAATATGATAAACCTCTGGAGTGATATAATACAAGTAAGAACTTTTAAATGCTTTTTCCGAAAATAAACGAATCCTGGACTTTTGAACTTGGAGAAGCATCCGAGGCAGAATAATTTTTGGTTGGAAATCACTTAAAACGACTTCTTTTTAGGGCGTTTTACCGAAAAAAAGGGGATTTTATTTGTGAATTGCCTGTTGATTGTGTGAAGAAGTCCAAAATCTTACTATATCAAAATATTGTTTCACATTTGTTACTTGCTTTTTAGTCCAAAGGGTAATTCTTGTTAAAGATTGACATCATAGAAGAATACTTGATTTCTCTGCTGGAAAGACATATGGGTAATATTAAATTGTGAAGGGTACCGGAGACATTTTAATATTTTAAATCCAGTGAATCGGAAAAGCCGGAAGAAAGTCTTTTAGTGGTATATAATAATATAAGGGCAGTTTGAATTTCAAAGGAGGTCCAAAATGAATGGACAACTGAATCGGAAAGATATTATCGAAGCTTGGAAATTTTTGAGGGATCATAACGATATAATTTCTGAAGAAACCACGGATTTTATAAGGGATGCGGCGCTTGAAAAATTAAATGAGTTGGAAAAAGCAGGGTCTGCCCATGACAGATTAATGAGAGGCAGAAATGAAACTTAACTGGGAGCATGTAAGCCAGAATTTTTATAATATCACATCGGAAGAACATCCGATGGGAACTTTGCAAAGAGGTCAAAATTATAACTGGATATTGGATATTCCGCAATTAAATATTCATCGTGAAGGACAATATCGGCAAGATTTGATGGAATATGCCGAGAAGAAGTTAAAGGAGGAATCCCAATGAATTATGAATCTGCCTGGAATGAATTGAAGGAATGGACTACCAACTCGGCTTTGGAGTTTAAATGCCTTTGTATCAAATCAAATGATCGCTTTGAAGAAGAAAAGGAGAGTCTTCGTTATATTGAATTTCAAAATTTTATTCGGAAAATGGAAGAAATTGAATACCACTCCCGACTGTTAAATTAATATTTTTATTCTAATTTGAGGATTCTTCTCTATCATTATTTTAAGATAGGATCTCAGGTTATAAAATAGGCTTAAATCATTGCATATATTGGTTAAGCCTTATTTTTTGGTTAGCACCTAAAATACTTGGTAAAACTTTCTTCAATGGCGAAACGTTATAACAAATACTAAAATCTTTTTTGTATAAACCTCCTTTAATTTACCCTGTGGCCTCTTCAGGTAACAGGGTTTTTTATTTGAAAAATAGGGGTATATTTGATTTGAGATAGGAGAAATATTTAATAATGACAGGTACGCTGTTTGTATCAAGCAAAAATATTTATAGTTTTTAAAAGGAGTGCAGCATCATTGAGCCAGAGACGCATAATTATCGAATCGCCTTTTAGCGGTGATTTGAAAAGAAATATTTTTTATGCCCGCAGAGCAATGAATGATAGTTTACGAAGAGGTGAAGCTCCGCTGTTACCTCATTTGCTTTATCCCCAGGTTTTAGATGACAATGATCCGATTCAGCGAGAAAAAAGAATTCAGGCCGGACGGGAATGGAGTGAATGTGCAGAGGCAACCGTGGTCTATTGTGATCTGGGAATCAGTTCGGAAATGGAAATCGGTATTCAGGATGCATTTGATAAGGGCAGGCCGGTGTTTAAGCGATATATCGGCATGACCGAAAACCCCAAAAAGGTTAACAATGAAACAGAAAATAGTCGTTAAAATTGAGCAAATCCCCCGAATATAAATTCAACCGTCCTCTAAGCTTAAATAGAGAATAGCTCAGCCTCCTTGGAGTATATTGAAAACCATTTAGAAATCTGGAAATAAAAAATTAAGTATTTTTTATACATAGAAGGAATATTCAGGAAAATGGCGAAATATTCTTGCAATAATTATTTATTCGAGGAGTTAAAATTGAAAGCCGGAAATATTCATGATATAATTGATAATGTAATAAAATATCGACAATCAGGCTATTGCTGGTTTCCTTTCGGTTATTCAAAATGAATCCTATCCGTTTACGTTGCAAGAAAAAGCTGATTAGTAACTTGATATTTGTTTCATTACCGGCAATCGTCACTTATTTCTCAAAAGATGATTATAGTTTTATGACTGTTTTTGGTTATTTAAAAATCCATTTGCCGCAAAATTATCTATCGATTTGGCGGTTTAAAGTTGGGCTTGCAGCAGCTTTACTGCTCCAGATTGGTGTGTATTTTCAATTTAATGCCATGGATAAAGAGCGGGAACGGCTCATTGATAATCTGCAAAATTATTTAAAAATTCATAAGCAGTTGGCATTGAAAATAATAGGACAGACAATAAATATACCGGAACAAAATATAGTAAATACAGATGTGAAAGTATATCTTTGTAAGCAGAATCGGTTGAAGGCCTGTATGGAAAAACTTTCACTGGGGTTTGTGAAGGCCAAAACAATGTTTGTCGAAAAGAATATTAAGGAGTTCGGGCAGACACACTATACTGAATTATCATTTGAAGTATCGCCGAAACCTCAAGGCTTACTTGCCAGTTGTTATAATACAAAACGTTCCGTTTTAGACAAACATTTTAATCCGAAGCAAGCCTTTTTGCAATTAGATTCCTATCAACAAGAGAGAATGGCTGACGTTAAGTTCATTGCTTGTTGTCCAGTGTTTATACGGCGAAAAGTTCGGGCGGTTTTAGTATTTGAATCACGGGAATCTATATGGTTTGATGATAGCCTTAATGAAATTTTTTGTGCAAAAATGCGGGATTATCGAGACCAACTGGAAAGTGAATTTCCGAAACTTTTTGAGAAAGTGAAAGAAGGTAATTAAAATGTATATTGCAAAAGAAGAACCTCATGCGAATTCACAACGAGGTTCTTTGTTCGATTTAAGCGAGTTATATTCCGGAGATACCAGTATTGTTTGCCCTTCTCCGGCTGAATATAGAACCAAAAATGGACAGTGCATTAATAGCTTTCGCAAAATGGCGGTAAAGGCCAGAAGAAAAGTAAGATAAATTGCTTGAATCAAAAATGGCTGTTTGATTTATAAAATGCCGCTATTGCGGCATTTAAATATAGGTCGATCGAAAATCAGCAACGTTTTTCAATGATAGAATGATACATTTCCGGTCTGCGGTCTTTAAAAACTCCCCAGAAATTACGGTATGCGGCAATCCCCTCTAGATCAAACGAAGCATAAAGAATGGTTTCGCCCGTTCGATCGGCTTCAGCAATTTTTTGCCCTTTTTCACTGGTAATGAAGGAAGAACCGTAAAAGGTCAGCTCGGATCCGGAGGCTTTTTCGATACCGGTCCGGTTGGCGGCGATTAGCGGCATGATGTTGGCTGCCGAATG
>DNPQ01000490.1 GCA_003501335.1 Bacillota bacterium | reverse complement strand
TTTGATATTTGGAATTGACCGGGCCGAAAAAGGCTAGGCGATCTTAGAAGAAGAAAAGGTAACGATAAATTCGCCTTTGCAAGCGATGAAATATAATCTCGGCTATTGCCCGGAGGACCGTAAAACGGAAGGAATCATTCCGAATTTGACCGTCCGGGAAAACATTATTTTAGCATTGCAGGCCAAACGAGGACTTTTTCGCCATTTCTCTCGAAAGGCCCAAATTGAAATCGCCGATCGCTATATTCGTGAACTAGGTATTGCGACTCCCAGTACGGAACAAACAGTTAAAAATTTAAGCGGCGGCAACCAGCAAAAAGTAATTTTGGCTCGGTGGCTGGCTTCCAATCCGCGTTTACTTATTCTTGATGAACCGACCCGCGGAATTGATATCGGCGCTAAGACAGAGATTCAAAAGTTAATCATCAAACTTTGTCAAGAAGGAATGACGATTTTATTTATTTCTTCCGAATTGGAAGAAGTGGTAAGGTGCAGCCATCGTGTGGTTGTATTGCGGGATCGTCAAAAAATCTGCGAGTTAATGGATGATCAAGTGAATGAAGACGTTATCATACGTACCATCGCGGAAGGAGGTCGTTCATTATGACCGGCATTAAAAAATTAATGTCCAATCCGACATTTAATAAAATTATTTGGCCAATTATCGCTCTTATTTTGGTTCTATTATTTAATTTATTTTTTACACAGCACTTCTTTAATATTGGAATTAAAAACGGCCATTTTTTCGGTAGCCTTATCGATATTTTGAACAGAGCTGCGCCGACTTTGATTGTGGCCATCGGGATGACGTTGGTGATTGCAACGGGTGGAATTGATTTATCGGTTGGCGCCGTGATTGCCATTTCCGGCGCCGTGGCGGCATTGATGATCCGTCCGGGATATTTGCACGGCGATTTATCATATCCGGCTCCACCGCCTATAATTTGGCTGATCATCGTGCCGCTCTGCGTATGTGCATTGGCTGGTGCTTGGAATGGTTTTGTGGTCAGTTACTTAAAAATTCCGGCCATGGTTGGAACGTTGATTTTAATGGTAGCCGGGCGAGGTATCGCTCAATTAATCACCCAGGGGCAAATTTTAACATTTCATGCGGCACAGTTTCAATTTATCGGGACCGGATTTTTATTTAGGCTACCTTTTCCAGTAATCATTGTAGCGATTCTTTTATGTCTGACCTATTTATTTACCCGGAAAACGGCAATCGGTCTTTTTATTGAATCCATCGGAGACAATCCTAAAGCTAGCCGATATGCTGGTGTTAATGCGCTTAGGATTGAATGGCTTGTTTATGTTTTTTGCGCTATCTGTGCCGGAATAGCCGGATTTATCGTTACTGCTGATATTAAGGGCGCCGATGGCAATAACGCCGGATTGAACATGGAGATGGACGCCATTTTGGCAGTTATTATCGGCGGAACGCCGATGACAGGTGGCCGAGCTTGTCTAACAGGCACCATCATTGGCGGCTTGGTAATGCAGTCTTTAAAAACCACCATTTTAACCCGGGGTGTTCCACCTCAATATGTTATGGTAGTTGAATCTTTAGTAGTTGTGGCCGTGTGTTTGTTACAATCACCGTCATTTAGGATAAAGGTTATGAAAGCCTTCAGTAAAGCAGGGAGGGTTTCGGCATGAGAATCCCAATTAAACAAAAACATATTCCAATCGCCGCGACAATTGCGGTAACTGTATTACTGTATCTAATTGCCGCCCTTCGTTTCCCAGGTATTTTATCCATGCGGGTCTTATTAAATCTGTTTTATGATAATTCATTTTTGGGTATCTGTGCTGTGGGAATGACTTTTGTAATTTTGACCGGGGGAATTGACCTTTCGGTGGGTGCCGTTGTTGCTTGTACTAGCGTGGCCATTGCCTTATTCGTTCGTGACTTTCACATGCATCCTGCAATGGCGGCATTGATTTTAATGTGTATTGGAACTGTTTATGGCATTTTGGTAGGCTGTTTGATTCATTTTTTTGATATTCCACCATTTTTGGTAACCTTGGCCGGCATGTTTTTTGCCCGCGGCTTTTGTTTCGTTTTGAGTATTGATTCAATTCCCATTAATCATCCATTTTTTTTGAAGTTATCGAATATAGCAATTCCGATTTTGGATGGTAGTTTGGCCGTGCCAAGTATCATATTTATAGTGATCTTAATTGCGGGAATATTTATAGCGAACCGAACCCGTTTTGGCCGTAATGTCTATGCTGTCGGTGGCAATATGCAGTCTGCAACTTTAATGGGACTGGAAAGTGGAAAAACTTTAATCGGGGTCTATGCTTTCAGCGGCTTTTGCTCTGCACTGGCAGGCGCAGTTTATGCGCTCTATACTTTTTCAGGAAACGGCTGGGCGGCTAATGGGATGGAGCTTGATACCATCGCCGCTGTAGTAATGGGTGGAACATTACTTACCGGTGGAGTCGGCAGTGTTTTCGGGACTTTATTCGGTGTTTTAATTTCTGGAGTTATTCAAACCTACATTTCTTTTGACGGGACATTGAGCGCTTGGTGGACCAAGATCGTTATCGGTATTCTGCTTTTTACTTTTATATTACTCCAGAGATTTCTTTACAAGACTTCCAGGTTTACTTCTAATACTGCTCAAGTTTCTTTTGATGTACCGGAAGACAAAACGGCTGAATCGATTTAGTTTTCAGTGATTGATAATAACAAATCAAATTTCCATCCCCTCAAACAATACTTTGAAAAGTACCTGTTTGCCGGGATGGAAATTAAATTATGAGGTATGCGTTCATATCATGTCCCGGAGACTAAATGGATAAAGGCTTTATCAAAATCTGTTTTAGATATTTTCTTGGTTTTATTAGTTCCGATTTGGGGATGGGAAGAACTATATTTTACTGTGCCCACGTTTGAATGTTTCAAAACCAAGAAATAGGGAGATGCCTTGATATGAATAAACTCTTTAATATAATCAAACGACTGATAGTCGCTTTTGAAAATATTCGGATATCCTCTAAATTGATTTATTTCTTTTTAGGGCTTTCGCTGGTTCCAATTTGTATCGTCGGTATTACTTCATATCTTAGTTTTCACGAAGCTGTAAAGCAAAAAATTAGAATCTATGCACTGGATAATTCAGCCCAAATTGCATCCAATATTTTAGCAAAACAAAAGGAGTTTCAATCGATTTCTGATTTATTGCTTAATAATCAGAGCTTCTTGGCGGCAATCCATCGACTGGAAGCTGCAAATCCAAATGATCAAGCTGTCAAGAATGAAGTGGGTTCCTGCTTCGGAGACTATATGATTGCAAACCGGGATGTTTTCGGGATGATCTATATCAGCAATAATGGCCGGAATTATTCGGCGGTGAAGGCTAAAGATTATGAAAGCGACTTGCTGGGTTATATTGAAAACTTTCAAAAAACAGCCTATTATAAAGAAGTAATCAACTCTGGAGGCAGTGTGCGTTGGTCGCATGCAATTCCATTAAAAGCCAGTAATTTTTTGATGCTGGCCCGCAGCATTAAAAGTGAAACTGTCGGAGAGCCGATAGGAATTGTAGCAATTTTGATTGATGAAGAAACCATTGATAAAATTATCAATCAAGCAATTTATGGACAAACCGAAGTTTCTTTAGATGACGCACCTTATTTTTCAGTTATTATTGATAATGACGGCAAGTTTGTTTCTAGTCCTTATAAAGATGATATTGGAAAAGGTATTAAACAAATTATTCACAATTGTAAACCGCTGGAATTACTTTTTAATAATCGGGCTTCAGCAAGTGACTATTCTTCCAGTGAAAATCAGGGTAGTTATGATAGTATCGTTAAGGGACGCCCGGCATTTGTTACTTATAAATCAATCGGTTTAAATAAGAATATTGGAGGGGCTTCCGGATGGCATTTGGTCAGCTTCACTTATCATAGCTTTCTTTTCGGTGAAGTCAACGCGATTGGTTTGATGACACTTCTGATTGCTTTTGTTGCAGCTGTGATTGCCATTTTAATATCCTTATCGGTTTCCGCAAGCATATCTTATCCATTAAATCAAGTAGTAGCGACGATGAGCCGGGCCGAGAAAGGTGATCTGACATCCCGTGTATCGATTCATTCCCGAAATGAACTTGGCGTTCTCAGTCAAAGTTACAATCAAATGGTTGAGGAAATCAGTGGATTATTAGTAGACGCCAAATGCGCGATTGACGCGATGCTGAGTCGCAGTACCGATTTGGAAAGAAGCTCCGATCAATCGGCTTTGTCTGCTAAGGTTGTGGCGACGGCGATGGGTGAAATTACTCAGGGAACATTAAACCAGACCCGGGAAACCGAAAAATCGGCTAACCAGATGAGTGAATTGGCAGAACAGATTGAAACAGTTGTCAATCATACCAGTGATGTGGAACAGATCACCAGCGCCACCAAAAATCAGAGCGTGAAAGCGAAAAATGCGGTCAATGGGCTCAAAGAGAAAACCAGTTTGACAGAGGATATGACTAAGGAAGTCATTCATACCATTGGTGATTTGCGGAAAAGTACGGAAGAAATACGGAAAGTTACTGATGTTATAACGAACTTAACAGAACAAACCAATTTACTGGGTCTAAACGCCTCAATCGAAGCGGCTCGGGCGGGTGAGATGGGCCATGGTTTTGCAGTAGTCGCAGAAGAAATAAACAAGCTGGCACAACAATCACGGGATGCCACGAAAATTATTAATAATATTTTATACACGATTGAGCAAAAAGCTATACTTTCAGCTGAAACGATCGAAAAAACCCATCAGGCGTTGGCAGAACAAATCGAAGCCGTCGATTCGGCCCAGACTTCTTTTGATGAAATTATTGCCGCTATGGATAGTGCAGTTAAGAAAATCGATAATATGAATGAGCGTATCAAGAAAATGAACGTTTTGAAAGAACAAACGATGCAGGCGAT
>DNPQ01000618.1 GCA_003501335.1 Bacillota bacterium | reverse complement strand
CCGATGGCGACTCCTCCGGCGCCGGCTGATACTGCATCAGCGATCATGGCCAGCAATTCGTAATGTGAATCCATCTTGGGGCCGCCGGCAATAATCACCGGGGCGGAAACCCCTTCGATAACTCCGGCAAATGTTTCCGGATCACCGGTATAATTGACTTTGATGATATCCGCTCCCATCTCCTCAGCCACCCGGGCGGCATGTTTAATTTTCTCCGGATGAAACTCGTTTTCTTTACAGCCATCCCGGATATACATCATGGCAATCAGAGGCATTCCCCAACGGTTGGAACATTCAGCCACCATACCGAAATCTTTCAACATCTCCGCCTCGAAAGCCGACCCCAGGTTAACATGAATCGAGACAGCGGTTGCCCCCAACTCGATTGCTTTTTCTACCGAAGTCACCAATTCCTTACGATTGGGATCGGGAGCCAGTGAGGTCGAAGCGGAAAGATGAATGATCAATTCGCAACTATCCGGACCTAACAACTTATCGATTTGTCCGGCTAGGCCTTTATGAATAATAACAGCATCCGCGCCACCTTCCCCGATAGCTTTAAGGGTTTGGCCGATATTTTCAAGCCCGGCTACCGGTCCGATAGTAATTCCGTGATCCATCGGAACCACAAATAGCCGTTCCGAATTCTTATAAAGCCGTTTAAAACGGATCTCCTTTCCCGTCATTTTAATCGAACCTCCTTTTAACGCTCGATAATAGTCTCGGAGACACTGATTCCTACATGGCGGCCCTGGTTACAAAGATAAGCAAGGAGCGTATCACCGGATTGTATTTGAGTGGCGTTCTTCGGTTTGCCGTCAACCCCCATGAGCCGGATATGCCAATCATCCTGAACAATCACATTGAGCTCCCGCCCCTGGGCGTCTCCTCGAATCAACAGCAGTGGTCTTACCTCGATTTTAACCCGGCCTACCGTAAGTTCCCGGACTGTGCCGTTATAATTAGCGCAAAGAACTTTGCTTCCGGCCGACAGGTCTGTCATATACTCAGCCGTATTGTTAGGCATCCAAATATAGGAATGAACTGCACCGGCATTGACCCGGAACGGACGCAGATTCATATAAGGCAGATAATGCGTCTCCGAGCACACCAATATTCCGCCTGATGAGGTTGAGCCTACCAACATGCCTTCTTCCTGATTCATTAAACCGGTCGTGTCGATACAAGCACGCAACCCCATTCCGACATGGCGGGTCTCCGTCACCAGCAACGGTGTTAATTCCAGCGGTGGAAGCGAAGTCCTATTCAGCAGATTACTAACTGCTTTGATCTCATAGAGATCAGTTCCGCAAAAAAGCACGCCGTCACTGCCTTCTTCCAGTACACCAAAAGCCACTTCAGTCTCAGCAGCCGTCGTAGTCCGTCTCAACAGAACCGTTTCCCTTTCTTGAAGCCTAGCAATAAACAATTCCAAAGGGATATTGGTCGGGAGATCAAAATCAACGATGGCATAATCATAGTTGGCGGCTGTTTGACAGGCTTGTTCCAACGACTCGCTTTGCTCAACCGCCAGAAAGATACAAGTTTGGTAACCTCTACTTTTCGCGATATCCAATAACCCCGGTTCAGCCAATACCACATCATTGGGACTTAGTTGGTCTAATTCGGTTTCATTTTGGATATTGGTGATCAACCGGGTTTTGTGGGGAAAATGTCCGTCTTTCCGTTGCCTGAAGGTGACTACTACATTTTCTAACGCCGAATTATTGATCAGGCTCCAAATATCATATCTTTCCAAAGAAATTTCTCGTCCGTCGATCCAGATTTCCCGTTGTTTAATCTCATTCAAGCTAATCACCTCCTTTTTTCAAATGCGGGCAGATTTCAAATATTTTTGCTCTGCCATTTCCTGGGCGGTATAAATATATTGAGGTTTACCAACTACACCAATGGACAGCAGTTCATCACGGTCATAAAGGGTTCCCTTGGGAACAACCGTTACCTGAATTTTCACTTCATAAGTTTCTTCCAGTTCCCGTAGCAATTCTGGGGAGACTTCGCTATCGGATTCATTCTCAATCACAAAATGCAATCCGCCCGGGACCGGTCCTACAGCCCAGAAACGCCGGCAAGGCAGTTGAAAAACGATTTCCTCCAGATCCCAAAGATCGAATCGTCGGGACTCAACCATGATGGTATGCTCAATCCGGCCATGAATCTCCAGCTTCCTGATGTTGCCGCAAGAACATTCTTCCTCGGTAAGCCGAGCCCGATCTCCGGTTAAATACCGGATCATCGGAGTACCGTTACGGCGAAGGGTGGTTACGACCAGGAAACCGGTTTCCCCGGGCTCGGCATGATTTTTTAAATCGTCCTGTAAGATTTCAAAGAGAAAATAATCTTCCAAAGGATGGGGCCGGCCATATTCACAATCAACAACTGCCGCTCCAATCTCAGTCATGCCGTAGTTATCGTAAACCGGTACTCCCCATATGCCGGTCAAAACCTTACGTTTAGCTGGTGATAGAGGCTCACCTGCCGTACAAAGGGATCTTAGATCCGGAAAGTCCACTTTAGGATCAAAACCCATTAATTCGGCAGTTTCGGCAATCAGTAGCGCTTGAATCGGGAGACAGGCCAAAACGGTAACTTTTAGCTTTCGTAACAAACTGACAACTCTGGGAAAAGGGCTTACCGTAGACCGTGCTCCGGCCGGGACTACACAGGATTGACACAAATGAGCGGCAGCCGTAACCAGATGCGCAATATTGGAGATCGC
>DNPQ01000414.1 GCA_003501335.1 Bacillota bacterium | reverse complement strand
TGCATTTTTCCCTATCCCCATCCATAACATTCGCGGTCATTGCAATTATCGGAGTGTGTTTGCGCTCTCCTTCACAAGCCCGTATTTTGGCAGATGCTGCATACCCATCCATATTGGGCATTTGACAATCCATAAAAATCAGATCATAATTTCTTTCCGTACAGGCTTTAAAAGCTTCATCACCGTCTTCGGCAATGTCGCAACTGATGTTTTTCTGTTTTAATACTGTAATCATTAATTTTCAATTGATTTCATTATCCTCTGCCAGCAATATTTTAGGCATCATGGCCATTTTCGCCTCTTTCACTGTATATTTTTCAACTAATTCTCCCACGTGGGTGTACGAATCATCCGGTGATTTGAGGAGTTCAAGAACAATCGATATACAATCCAGCAGCTCACTCCTTTTGATGGGTTTGGAAAGGAATCCGGCTAAGCCTGCATCCCCTTGTTGACCGGAGGATGTTAACAATATCAGCTTCTTGTCTTTTAAAAATGGAATCCCTTGTAAAGTAGCGGCAAATTGATAACCCTCCATCCCGGGCATCTGATAATCCACTAAACCGATATCAAACATCGATTCGGGATCTTTTAAGGCCTGTAATAGAGCCAACGCCTGGTCGGCGGATTCTGCCTCCGTTACTTTACAACCCGTCTCTTCCAAATAAGCCCGGACAATCTTTCGATTGCTCCGATTATCATCGATTACTAAAATATTTTTCCCTTCCAAGCTCCCAAATTGATAAATTTCAGTATTGCCAAAATTAACAATTTCAAATTGAACGGTAAAATAGAAATTGGAACCTTTCCCCGGGGTACTTTTAGCGTTAATTTCACCATGCATCAGTCTTACCAATTCTCTAGAAATAGCCAGCCCCAATCCTATTCCGCCGTATTTCCGGGTAGTCGAACCATCAATTGGCCAAAAAACGGCTTATGGTTACATTGGCCACTTCAGCCATTTTTTTGGCTTTAATGATTTCATTTTCCGTTTTTTTCGCTCCAATATATCTTCGAACAAATAGAAACGTCCGTAATAACGATCCTGTTCGTCGCGAATCTGCGTTGAGAAACGGCGGATGACTCTCCCATCGACAAAGGGAATCTCATCTTCTACGATTAAACGATTCTTTACATCTTGAAGGGGTTTACAAAAATCCAAAAATGCCTCTGCATCGGATAATACCGGGATGCAGTACAGGATAAGTTCTTAGTTGCCCAACTCTCCACGGGCCAGCTTATCCTCAACAGCCTGCAGTCCCCAAATCTCACAAAAACGATGATTGTAATAAAGGATCTGATCGTTACAGTTATCAATAACCAAAAACCCAATAGTGAATGGATCGTCATCAATTTCAGCAAATTCTCACGCCAAAGTGGCTCTTGCTCCATTTCTTTTCGTTTACTAATGTCAATTAAGCTAATCCTCCAGCATGGGTGCTGCGAAACTTCAATGGGATCGACAAAAAGCAACACTGTATGGGGGAGTCCGTTCGGATTGTCGATCTTCACTTCCATATTTTTGATTTGGCCGCCTGCTTTAAAAATCTGTCGCATTTTCCGCCAATCTTCTGAGTTAACTCGATTTTGGAGATGGCAGATTTTTTGGTTCCGAATTTCTTCTTCAGAATAACCCAGCATATTTAAAAATGCTTCATTGAAATCAATATAAGTACCCTCTTTGCTCTTAACAAGGGCCATTGCGGTTGAGCCCGAATGAAACGCGCCGGAAAACTTGGCCGCATTTTCTTTCAGTTCTTGCTCCATCTGTTTTCCCTTGGTAATATCGAAGTTGACTCCCAATATATACAAGGGCCAATCATTATCGTCCGGGTCAAGGATCTTTTTCCAACTTGCAATGCCTTCTAATGGGGTTCCCGGCTCAAGACCATAAAGCATATAAGTTCGTTCATCCCAAATAAGACGATTTTCCCGCAGAGCGATGCTCCAAATTTCAATATTACCGGCATCGACAGCCAACTTTAATTTTGGGCTCTCCTCCAAAAGCCTTTCTTGTTTCCCCATCAATTTCCAGATGGTGAATAGCAATAATAACAATCCTGCTACGATGATAATTGCCTGCAAGGTTCGGGACAGAATTCCCCCGTTCCATTGGATAATATTATAATCAATACCCAAGACCGCCTGCGCTTCGCCGTTCACGGGATTTTGAAGGGGTTCTAGCGTACTAACCCAAGTCCCCCAGTCATCATGCAACGGCTCGGCTAAGATTTCTTTTCCTTTAAAAGCTTGCCATAGTTCATCATCGACTTTTGGCATTTCCCGGCCCGCCGCTCGATCCTATCGGAGACCGCTGGGCCCCGAGCTTGCAACACAAATAAACATACCATCTCTGATGATCGAAATATAAACAAACTGAATTTCCCGATCAGCTCTGGCAACTCGAATCAACTTATCTTGAATCTGTTGATAATTATGGTTTTGCAAATCCGAAGATTTACCCTCGCCCTCATCGATCATAATGGCCTTCGCCAATTGGGCTACTGTAACCGAATTTTCCATCGCTTCATTATATTCCGTTGTCCATGAGTATCCGATATAGCCACCGCCAATGATCGCTGTGAGGATGATAACGAAAGCTATGCACTTTATTTTAGATGATGGATGCCCTGAATAGCCCTTGAAAAAAATCAACCATGAACCATCTCATCTCCTCAGGAACAAACTTCCTTAAAGATTCTTACATTCACCCTTCAGTCGGGCTTTGTTTTAATCAACATCACGGCCACATCATCGTTAAAATTATCAGCTTTGGCGCTTCGAAAATTTTGAATGATCGTCTGAATATAGGCTGATGGACTATCTGCCAATAGCGGTAGACTTCGGGTAAAAATGTCCTTTTCAGCATTCCAATGATTACATGATTCACAAGCTTCTTTGTCAAATAGCCCGTCCGTATAAGCCAGTATTGCATCTCCCGGTTCCAAAGAAATCTGCATATCCCTGTAACTTACGTTGTCAAAAGCTCCAATAAGAAAACCGTTTTCCTCAATACTTTCTACCCGCTGCTGCATGATTCGTAAGATCAAGGGATGAGGATGCCCGGCATTGGCAAAATAGAGGGCTCTTTTCTTTCCGTCCCGCTGCAAAGCTCCGACAAAAGCCGAAAAAACAATAATATTTTCTTCAGTGGTCAGCGAATTAAATAATTGGTTCAGATAAGATAAAACCTGGGCTGGCGGATACTTTCATGGAATACTACTTTCAACATGGAGGAAGCCATTGCAGAAGCGACACCGTGACCGGTCACATCAGCCATCATAAACCATAATGTATTATCGATTTCAATCGAATCATAAAAATCCCCGCCGATTTCATGACAGTGAATATAGCTTCCGAAAACTTCTGCTTGCTGAAAAGATTTGTACTCCACCATCAAATTTCTTTGTAATATCCTGGCAACAAATAGTTCTTCTTTCATTTGCTGATTCAGTCTTTTTAGAAGTTTGGTCTGTTCATAATATTTTAGGGCGTTTTTTACTTTAAGGGGCACAATGACATGGATTTGATCGTCCGTTAACGGCTTAATAAAATAATCCATAGCCCCAAGCTCCAGTGCTGAATGTACATTCTCCATTTTATCCAGCGCCGAACTAACGATCACCGGAATTTCCTTGTAAGCGGTTTGTTCTTTAAGGTCCCGCAAGGTTTCAAATCCGTCTTTTTCAGGCATAATTAGATCTAATATTACCAAATCAATATCATTGTCATAGATGCACTGAAGCGCTTGATTACCATTTCCCGCAGCAAAAAACGTGGTATCCGGTAAAATTTTTTTGAGAATCGCCTTCATAAGCTGACGGTTGACTGCACTATCATCAGTAATCAAAATTTGATATCCCACTTTGTAGCCCTCACATTTCCAGACTAATATTGATCGTTATCTCCCCGGCCGGGCTGGTAATAATAATCTCGATGGTTTGTAGTGAACTTAAGACGAGCAAGGTTTGTTTTTCGAAAACAATGGAGGGGGGTGTTATATCGGTAACTGCACCCAATCCCGATAAACGGGTTGAAGCGGACCCCCCCACCATATTGGCAACTTCCCCAATTGCGCTCTTGGTGATTTCATCCATTTCCAGAACCGGGGTTCCGCCCATCATGGTAGAAACAATTTTTTACCGGTCTCTTCCGATAAAGAGAAAGAAATATTGCCGCGAATGTCTCCGACTAAACCGATAATCGAAGTGATATCCGCCTCAATAAACATATTTTCCTTTTTGCGAAGAGCACCGACTTTAACTTCAGTCATTCCAAACTGGCCCAGTACATATTCCAAAGCTTCCAAGAAAGAATTAATATATTTGACATCCATGACTATAGGCTCCCTTCAAAGGCGATATTGACTTTCAATTTTCCTTGAAGAGTCATCAAATTTGCAGACATCGAAGAAATTTTGGGTATCCGGATAATCGAACCGACCCCCGAAATAATAACCGGCGGCGCTAATCTTAAATCAAGCTGGAACTGATTATTAATGAGCGTATTCGCATCCCCGGCTACAATATTATTGAGTTCACCGGCAGACATCAACACCATGAATTCACGATCCGACGTATAGTTTTCATCGTTCACCGCCTTTGCAAATGCCACCGCAAGGGACGGCTCCATATCGATCAACAGGCGTCCTTTCACTTTACCGGCAAAACTGACTAAAGTTGCCAGTCCCAAAGAAACCAGTTCGGACTGTTCTTCATAAAAACCCCCGTCAGCGGTTACAGTGATCCCGGACATTTGTTCAATCATATTCTGGGTACTTTGTAAAAAAGGCGCTATCATCTCTTGTCGCATCAAATTTTCTCCTCTCCACTTCCGAATCAGGCTACCGAAGAAATAGCGCTGATAATTTTATATTCATCAAAAGGCTTCTTCAGGAAGAGATTAATTCCGATAACGCGGGCTTCTGTCAAAACGGCTTCATCCCCCATAGCGCTCAGCATAATGATCTTCGAATCCGGATTCAATTTTTTAATAGCTGCAGCCGCTTCCAACCCACTCATAATGGGCATGGAAATATCCATAAAAATAAGGTCCGGTTGAAGTGACTTGTACATCTCCACGCCTTCTTTACCGTTCTTGGCATCGCCGCAAATTTCATGGCCGTTTTTGACCAATACCTTTCGTAACAAATTATGAATCATCGGGGAATCGTCTACCAATAATATCTGTAAAGCCATTTTCTTTTCTCCTTTGTCAATTCTACAAAAAATAAATCTTTAGTTGCAATTTCAAACCGGAGGTTTCAAAACACTTCCAAAAAGTAGTCACCTGGTTTTTATGGACAATGGAGTAACTTTTACCCACTATCACAAAGGGGGAGGTTAATTGAAACCGGTAGGGTGTTGCCCCCACAAAGGTCTTAACCTGTCCGGCGACCATATTGACTAATTCTGCCACTCCATCATAAAGTTCTTCCGGAGTAATCTTGCCAATGGGGGTACCCGTCATGTAGGAAACTAAAAGTGCTGCTGTTTCCTGCGGCATGGATATTGTCGCCAACATGTTTTTTTCGCCTACCAGTACCATAGCGCTGGAGATCTCCCCATCCACTCCACTGTTTGAACAATCATTAATTTCAGTGACCGTCATTCCAGACATGGTGGCTATTACCTCCTGTATTGCCTGGATAAAATGAGGGCCCAATAAATTAATTCTGTCTTGCATCTCACTCATGATCATTCTCCTATCCCTAAACACTCCATAATTTTTTTAATGAGTTCCTCGATGGTAAACGGTTTGGTCATATAGTGGGCGGCTCCGGCTTGAATTGCCTTTACAATATTATCTTTTTCACTTTCGGTGGTCACCATCATCACCGGAATTGTCTGAAATTCGGGATGTTTCTTCAAAGCCACTAAACACTCATAGCCATTCATACCCGGCATATTCCAATCCAAGAGGATCAAAATGGTCTCCTGCCACTCTTTTTCCAACACCTCCAAAGCTTCTGCCCCATCTCCGGCTTCAAGAAAATCATAATTAAGGACCTCCACTGCACCGCGAATAATTTTACGAACAATGGCTGAATCGTCAACGGATAACACCTTCACGCCTTGTCACCTCCTTCGATAGTAAATCCCATTTTGGTATGTCATCGCTTCAAAATTTTT
>DNPQ01000142.1 GCA_003501335.1 Bacillota bacterium | reverse complement strand
GAATCTTTTTTAGTTCAATTTGGCTTTGTTATTTTCTTACTGGCCGGTTACCTTTTTGTCCGAGAAGCTCATGACCGTTCCTTATTTCGTCAAACAATCGTGTTTACAGTTTTTTTAATAAGTATTTATGGAATCTTTCAATATTTATTCGGGGATCCGGTCAGTAAAACCATTGTAGGCCGTGTAAAAAGCCTCCTTGGTGATCCGAACGCATTGGGGGCTTTTTTAATCTTATCCATCCCGTTAATACTCGTTGAATTGAAACAATACTTTCAAAAGTTGCGGGGATTTTGGATGGCCGGATGCCTATTTTTGGCAATCATCGCTCTGTTCTTAAGCTTTTCCCGCTCAGCTTGGGTCGGCTTTTTATTCGGCCTCATCCCTTGGTTGGTACAATCTTTTATACGCTATCGCCAAAAAGCTATCCGAAAACTAAACTATACTTTGATCATTTTGGTATTAACTATTATCATTACTGGATTTCTCACCAGTCAAATTTGCACCCACTTCCAACCGCAACAGCATAAAGACTATGAGCTGGATTCCAGGGTTTCCTCCATCACCCAAGGCAATGATAGCGGACGGGCTTTAATTTGGTCAGCCGCCTGGAAAAGTTTCAAGGCAGCTCCCATAGTAGGCTATGGTATCGGCTCCTTTCAAGTCAGTTTTCATCGTTTCCAATCCGTTACAGCCCTCCGCTTTTGGGGGCCTGACCGGGATTTACGCCAAGTCCACAATGAAACTCTCCATTATCTTGCCACTCAAGGTATCCTTGGCCTATTCTCCTATTTTGGATTATTATTCTCTCTCTTCCTTGGAGCAAAGTTTTCCGGCCTTTTTGGGGGAAAAATTTCTTTTGAGAAAACTGCTCTTTGGTCGGCAATCTTTGGCTATTTGTGCTATGTACAACTTAATTACCCTTTAATTCACCACTCATTTCTTTTTTGGATTGATTTGGGTATATTATTGGGAATGGCTAAACCCCCCGCCAAACCGCTGGCCCTTTATTCCAAGAATAACAGGCTGTTATTGACCGGCATTATACTCCTGAGCCTTTGGAGCTTCTTCTGTATTAATATTTTTCGAGCGGACCTCCATTATTATAAAGCTTTTAATACAACCCGCTTCCATCGTTATGAACAGCCTTTTTCAAATTACCGGAAGGCTATCTTACTGACCCCATGGAATTTTCATTATCGATACCGCTATGGGATAAGCCTATACCGGGCAGCACTTTGGGAAAGTAAACATCAGCATCCGAAATTGACTGCCCAATATCTCAAAATGGCCCAGATAACGCTCTTAAATTTGACTAAAAAGAATCCGGACCGCTATGAATCTTTATTTTTACTCGGGCAAGTCAATATGCAAATAGGAAATTTTAAAAATGCCATTTTAGAGTATCGACAGGCTTTACGGCTATATCCGCTCAATTATAAAATTGACTATTCTCTGGCCAAGGCTTTATGGCTGCTTGGCTACAGAACAGAATCAATCAAAGTTTTTCAGGCCGGGTTGGCTTTAAACCCGTCTTATATGAAAGAAATGCTGACCCAAGAAAAAACCACCTTTAGTATTAGATATTAATTTATTATTTAAAAAACGTTTTAATTCAATAGATTTTCATTTTATCCGGAAAACAAAAAACCCCGTCCAATAACGGGGTTTCCTGATAATCATGTTTCCATTTCAGGGTGCTCACCTTCAGTAACTTTGATTCGAAGATGAATCCTGAAACATTCTTTATTTTTTTAATAACTCCAATGATTGGATAACCATTTTTAACAAGTCCATTTCGGGTAAATTGGTTTTCCACCGGAAAAGCGGTGGCCTCCCTACTTGGTAACGGAAATGGCTTCGATGTTTTTGCAAAATCAACAGAACCTTTTCATAATCGACCGCGAGTCCCGTATGTAATTTACCAATTAATTCAGTACGCTCTTTAGTGATTGAGGCAAAGCCCAATTCTTTGGCCAAAGCTTTAATCCTGGAAATATCAATCAAATTGGCCACCGATGGTACTGGAGTGCCAAATCTATCGATGATTTCATCATTCACCATCTCTACATCTTCCCGAGAGTTAGCCGCTGCGATCTTTTTATAAATATCGACTTTTTGCTTGGTATCGGAAATATATTGTACAGGAATATAAGCATCCACCGGGATTTCAATCACTGGCTCCGGTAGTTCGGGAGGTATTTCTCCCTTTTTCTCTCGAATCGCTTCATCCAGCAAGCGGCAGTACAATTCAAAGCCGACCGCTGCAATTTGGCCATGTTGTTCAGGCCCCAGTAAATTACCGGCTCCCCGGATTTCTAGATCCCGCATTGCAATTTTGAATCCCGATCCCAGCTCCGTAAACTCCCGAATAGCCGCCAACCGCTTTTCAGCTGTTTCTGTCAACACTTTGTCTTTGCGGTAACAAAAATAGGCATGAGCAATTCGGTTGCTGCGTCCGACCCGGCCTCTTAATTGATACAGCTGAGCCAATCCAAAACGTTCCGCATCATAAACAATTAATGTATTAACATTGGGAATATCCAGGCCCGTTTCGATGATGGTCGTACAAACCAGAATATCCGCTTGATTGTCGTAAAAATCAAGCATAACCCGCTCCAGTTGATCCTCATCCATTTGGCCGTGAGCGATGCTGATACGCGCCTTTGG
>DNPQ01000059.1 GCA_003501335.1 Bacillota bacterium | reverse complement strand
TGTCCAAAAGATCATATGCAAAAAGGAGTAATTTTGGAACCGCTTAGTCAGAGAACTCTTATGAAACCAAAGTAAACGACTATCTAAAAAAACTTTTAGGCTGGAGTCATTATTTAGTCATGATCGTTGTGAAGGCTTCCCACAGGGTATAAAAGCCGATTCCCATAAAAAGTATCCCTGAACCCAACTTTAAAAAATGAACCGGAATAACTTTAGTAACAAGTCCTCCAAATAATACCCCAATTAAAGTTACGACAATCAAAGCCGTACTGGCTCCAAAAAATACTGCCACAGGAGCTTTCGAATCAGCGACCAACGAGAATACTGCCAGCTGAGTTTTATCTCCCATTTCGGCAATAAAAAGCGTAGAAAAAGCCAATAAGAAAACTTGCCAATTCAATATGTTTCTCAAGAGCAATCCCCCTAAATAATTTTACCCAAAAATTGACATTTCATTACAGCTGATTGAAGGCTAAATTTTAAACAGCTTTAAGCAGCCACATCGGCGAGACAAATGGGAAACAAAATCTAAGGGTACTAAAAATTTATTTTATATAAAAAAAAAGGGACTGTTGTCCCTTTATAGCTAGTTTTGGGGTAAGCGATGGGGGTCGAACCCATGACCTCCAGGGCCACAACCTGGCACTCTAACCAACTGAGCTACGCCTACCACGGTGCAACAGATATGTTATCACAGAATGATCCTAATGTCAACTATCCAAGCAAACATTCATACTTGATATATTTATTGGTATATCTATTAGATAATTTCTTGATTTAGAATAGGAAAATCAAAATTTGCAGTACTCTGTTATTCGGTTTTTATCTTTTATTCCACAATTTTCCATTAAAAAATCAAAAAGTTTTCCCCTAGGCAGTAGTTATAAATTTTAGCTTTAATGTTGGTAATATATTTCGGTGCAGGAGAAACATACCCAAATAAAAAAAGGCTGCTTAATTCATACCCATGCAGCCTCTTATTATTTGCTGAGTTCTAAACTCAAAAAAGAATCAAAAATAAAGTTCTTCGTCCCTTTTTATCTTTCTCTTAGCCTAACCTCTTTTAAAAATTCTGACCCCCTGAGGCGGAATTTCCGGATAACTAAGTCGCGACAAACTGCAGCCAATGGAATAAATTGGTTCCCACCCGTTGCTCCATTCGCGTGGCACTTCAATACAGCGACATTCTTCCTCATTCATATTGAAGCATGCCAAAACTTGCTCTTTCTTTCCGCTACGTACAAATCCAAAAACGCCCTCTCCCAAATGCAAGTCGTAATAAGAACCACTTTGCAGCGACTGATATTGTTTCCGCATTTGAATCAAATTTTGAGTTTCTTTGAATAAAAGCTGATCCTGTTCACTTTCAGACCATTTCATCGTTTTACGACAATCAGGATCTTTACCGCCTGTCATCCCCACTTCGTCCCCGTAATATAATGCTGGAATTCCAGGGTAAGTAAATTGAAAGGCAGTTGCAGCCAAATATTTCTTTTTGTTTTCACCACAAAGAGTTAAGAACCGTGGTGTATCATGACTACTCAATAAATTATAAGCGCTGATAATATATTCCCACGGCAAATTGGAACGGTTATTCGATAATTCCATTCGAAATTGTTCCGCAGATAACTGTCCCTGGCCAAAATAATGAATTACAGCATCTCGCCAACGATAATTCATTACGGCGTCACAGGTATCCCCCTTAAGCCAATCAAAAGGCTGATCCCAGATCTCACCTACAATAAAAGCCTCAGGATTAATTGATTTAACCAATTTTCTAAAAATTCGCCAAAAATCCATGTGAACTTCGTTGGGGACATCAAGCCGCCAACCATCAATACCGAGACTGGTCCAAAAAGCCACTACTTTTAACAAGTAATTAACGACCTCTGGATTTTGATGATTTAACTTCGGTAAAGAACCAAAGTTCCACCAGCATTCATAATTAGGCGGATTTTGGATAATTGGAAACTCTTTACAATGATACCAATCCTTAAACCGCGAACGGACCCCGTTTTTTATGATATCCTGAAAAGCCCAAAAATTATCTCCGGTATGATTAAAGACTCCATCGATAATGACCCGAATTCCGGCCTGATGCAATTGTTCAACCAAACTTTTAAAAGTCCAGACATCACCAAACTCAGGAGAAATGCTCAGGTAATCCCGGGTATCATATTTATGATTCGAAGGTGAATCAAAGATGGGATTCAAATAAAGCGAAGTTACACCCAGCTGCTGCAGATAAGGTATTTTTGTAATAATTCCTTTTAAATCTCCACCGAAAAAATTAAAGACAGAAGGTGCTTCTCCCCACGATTGCTTATTGATCGGGTCGTTTGAAGGGTCTCCATTACAAAACCGTTCGGGAAATATTTGATAGAATACAGCTTGAGATGCCCAAGCTGGTGGTAATGTTGGAATCTGCGGTTGCGAGATACTATTGAGCCTTTCCTGGTCCGCAAAACCTGTTTGATTCAAAGTATCACCCCTATGCAAGAGAGATTATGACAGAGTTACACGATAATATTACAAATATTTAACGTCCAGTTCAATAGGGGAATATTGGGAATGCTATTTTAAAGTTTGAATCATCTACAAAAACCCTTTTTCCTTCAAGCTCACACATAATTTCTCTCCCCGGTTATCAAGTGATCCAACAGTTCGATAGGTACCTCCTTTGGATAGCTTGAATGAAGCAGGGTCCCTTCCCTCTGCACGGTTATGTTGTGAACTCAACAAGAAGACACCCACACAGAAGTGGGCGTCAGTCAAATTGCGCAAGATATACTTTTTGAAGATATTGATTGAATTATAAAATAATGTATAATATTATTTATAAAGACAATATCAATATAAAGTATAAATGATAACAAGCGGATTTAAAAAATATCCCGTCATCCAATCTTTCATTCAAAAAAAATCACCCCTTATGCCCCCATATCCCAACATCATCAACCGGGGTGGTCTTTAAATTAAATCAATGCGGAGGCCGGTTCAATCCTATCC
>DNPQ01000327.1 GCA_003501335.1 Bacillota bacterium | reverse complement strand
CTTGCATAAACCATTCCTCCTAAAAGAAAATCTGTGGCATACCCAAAACTACGGGCCAAAACCACAATAAATACTATAGCACAGTAAAATAGCAATGTCAAACAAAAGAAGTTGTGGAATCTAGTGGTAGAAACATTTCATCGGAATAGGCTTTATCAATACTAAATCTATTTCATTTGGCCTGGGGTATATGTTGCAATACTTCCTGTTCCTTATTTTTTTTCATAGCCTGAGCCCAGGCATCGCGTAGTTCTGTTACATATCCCAAAACTTCGGATACGATTTTTCCGTCCTTTTGTAAATTAGCTTCAACCAGTCTCCGATACATGTAATCGTATAGAAGCCCCAGAGCTTTGGAGATTTCATATTCCGGCTTGAGAGTTGCTTTAAATTCTATAACGATATTTTGGGCTTTGATCAAGTTGTCATGGGATTTTTGAATGTTTTTTTCTTCCATCCCCTTTTGGGCTTGAATCAGAAACTTAACCAAACCGTTGTAAAGCATCAATGTGAGTTCTTCCGGTTTTGAGGTAAGAATTGAATTGCTTTGATAAATTGCTTGCCCTTTTGATAATGCCATAATAAACCCCTCCTTAGTTTTAATATGTCGATGAGTTCTCCTTATTTACGGCTATCAGTGAAGATACCATTGATATTGATTCGCCGTGGGGCTTCATACCCGGCGATACCTTTTCTCCCCCGACCCAAGGCTTGAATCTTGATTTTGATATGTTGCAATTCTTCCGATATAGCCGCCTTATTTTGTTTATCCAAATCTAAAATTTCTTGAATCAACTTCTTGGCAACATCGTTAAGATGAGAAATTCTTTGAAGAAAAGGATCCTCAGCTAAATTCCGATCTATGTCGACTTTAAATTGGGTTTTCAACGTATTTTCAATACTTGTTAAAGCTTCAAGACACTGCTGCCTGGTTTCCAATAAATTGTTATACTCGGCTTCGTGGCTTTCAAAATTCAAATCCGTCATCATCTTTGAACAGGTCAACATTTCTTCAAGAAAATGAATCTTTTGCTCTAACAGCCCTTGAAGTTGATTCCCCTCTAAAGATTCCAATATTCAGTCTCCCTCATGTTTATTACCCCATACCCATACTTTGGAGCATCGATGCTTGATTGCCAAGTTGGCCCATGGATTTTTCCATATTGTTAAATGTTTTCCATAACCGCTGTTCCGTGGCATCAAACCTTTTTTGAAGTGTGTTGATATAGTTATTATCCTTAATAATTTCTTTTCCAATCTTTGAATTCGAATCGCCGCCTCCGGGAAGACCAGCTTGATCAGTAAACTTTCTAACTTGAGTGCCGAGTGTTTCGTAAAAACTGGTAAAGACGCCTTTGCTGTCTGCTGTTAGCTGATTAGCCTTGAACTTGTCACTGGCATTGGAAGAAAGCGCGTCGACCCCCCGCGTATTGGTCAACAGACGCATAACCCCTTCAGGATCGGTCTCCAGCGCATTGTTTAATTTATTGGTATCCAGGTGGAGTCTGCCGTTTTCACTATAATCACCGGTAGCGATTCCGATCTGACTCAAGTTATTAAAAGATGGCTTAACGCTGTCGCCACTGATAAACCCTAATTTACTCAAAGCATCATTCTGCGTTCCACTGCTTACTGTCATATTAATATTTTGACTTGTAAAAGAGATTTTATTATCGGAAAGCCCAACCTGAATCCGATTAATTCCAAAAGCATCATTCACTTTCCCTTGCAATATGCTTTTTAAATCGTTCCCAGAATATATTTTCGGATCCAAAGTAATCTGTTTGGTTTGATCACCCAGGGTAAATGTAATTTGATTCGCCGTGGGCGTAAAACTGGTAGCCTCTGTCAAGTGCCCCCCCGCTAAAGTAATGGGTGTATAAACGACCCGGGACATCTGGCCACGCAAGGTAGTAACCGTACTCATTAAAATCGAATCATTATTTAACAAACCTTGCTGTGCTAAGCCTTCCCATTTTTTAATCTGCTCTTCAGACATTTCCGCTTTTTGATCATCCGTTAAGGGTTCATAATGTTGCCCGCCCTTGGTAGGCCGGTTCTGGGCTATCTGCTCATTCATGCCAATAAGGGTTTTGTTATAGGCCTTGACAAAATCATCAATCATTTTAACAACTTCCTTGGTGTCGGAAGCTACACTGACCGTCGCCGAACCGGTTCCCGTCAGCTTGAGGGTTACCCCGTTCATCGCAATTGAATTACTCGCCTGATTAAAAGGCGCTCCATTGACCACAAAGTCGGCATTTTCGCCTACCATGCTATTGGCTTGATCCATTTTAAAAAGTTTATTCAGTACCCCGTCCGTACCACTGATTACAATCCCCGGACGCCCATGATTATAATCTCCCGACTGAGTCGCAGTAAACATCAATTTGTCGCTATTTTGATCAAAGTAGACGTTAACACCTGCAGCCTCCGTGGAATTAATTCTTTTAATGATCGTGTCGAGCGAATCGTTATTGGTAAATTGAAATGTCTGGCCGTTGATGGCAAAATTAATCATATCCGTCGGTGAACTTTTATCCGTAAAATAACTCTTGGCATTCGTAAATTGATCCCGGAGATTATATAAAGACTGACTGGTATCAATCGAACTTATACTTGCGCCGTCCTTAAATCCCAATTCACTAAGAACCGTGTTGCTCCCGGCATTACGAAGCGAAATATTATGAGTGAGGCCGTCGTCGGTGTAAAATTCCAACTGATTGGCAGAAGTAACTTTGACCTTTACACCCATATCATCATAGCCTGCTTTATGAAAGGCCTTTTTGATCCTTCCTTCCATGGCCCCGGCTAAATGTTCTAAACTCCTGCCACCCCTATTTCCAGCCGTATAAGTACCGGAAAGTTTCGATAAATCAACAGCAACCTCAGCTCCATCAACCGTAAGATTCAATGAATGGTGCGTGCGATCAATCGTAATGGAACTTTTCGTAGAAGCCGTCACCACGGAAGAAAGAAAAACTCCTTTCTTGGTGGCCTTTGGCCCATCAGTACTGCTATTAGACGAATAAGTAGCCAATTTATTAACTTTAATTGCATAACTGCCATTCACAGCATTGGGAGCGACCGTAGCATCGGCCACCTGAGTATCACTACTGGAAACATTCCGGATGTTATAAGCAGTCTCCATCTTTAAATTAAAAACCATATCTCGCATAGAGGAAAGAGCCGTATTTTGAACCCGGTAGGCTTCTTCTTTCCATTGTAATGTTTGAATCTGCTGATTGGTCCGATCGAGTGGTTTTCGATCATATTTCATGATCTTCTTAATGGTCCCCGCCGTGTCAATTCCAGAGTTCATTCCGACAAGGGCTAACCCGTTGGCTCCACCGGTAGAAGTAAGTCCGCTTGAACCGTTTGATGAGTCCGCCATAATGCCACCTCCTTACAGCTTACCAAAT
>DNPQ01000508.1 GCA_003501335.1 Bacillota bacterium | reverse complement strand
CCTTTGTAACGGAACTCGGTTCCGCCATCCATCAACACCAAAAAATACTTTCAGTCACCGTATATGCCAAAACCTCCGAGAACTCAAATTGGACGGGACCCGGAGCTCAAGATTGGTCTGTGTTGGTTAACCAGGCGGATTCCTTAAAAATTATGGCCTATGATTACCATTGGGTTACTTCCAACCCAGGCCCGATATCGCCCCTGGATTGGCTACAGGATATTCTGGCCTATGCCCGGACGATTCCCGGGGCCAAGGGAAAAATCATCGTAGGTTTACCCTTTTACGGGATCGATTGGGGAACCGTCGGAAAAGAAGTCATGTATCAGGATGCCATCGGGATTTTAAGCCGTTATACCTATGCCGGATATAGCCGGGATTCGGTCGGAGGCGTGACAAACGCTGAAATTCATTTTACTTACAATGACAGTGGAATAAGCCACTCCGTTTATTTTCAAGATCGGACGGCACTGCGGGAACGCTTAAAAGTAATCAGTCAATATCGTGATATCGTCAAAGGAGTTACTTTTTGGCATTTGGGCGGCGAGGATCCCGGCAATTGGAATGAATTGAAGAATTACCAATCAAAGCCGTGAAAATAAGGTATTATTTTCGCTTCGTGATATGTTTCGAGCCATTTTCTTTTCAATAACCGGAGAACCGATCCATGGACCGGGACAATCTTCCCAACTCTTTCGGGCAATCTCCCCAGTCGTTCGGGAAATCTTCCCTACCATTCGGAAAATCTTAGATTGCTAAATAACTGCTTCAGAGTTTATAATATTAGTTATGAATAATATCGCGCTGCAGCTTGGACCCATTCAAATACACTGGTATGGCATTTTAATTGCGCTGGCGTTTCTGATCGGTTATTGGTTAACCCGCAAAAATGCCAAACATTATGGGATAAGCCCGGAGGTGACTGACAGTCTTCTGGTTAAATTAATTATTGTCATCATTGTCGGAGCACGCTTAGCTTTTGTCATTTCAAAATACCCGTTTTTCATCGCCAATCCCTGGGAAATCATCCGGCTCGATCATGGCGGTTTAGGATCTCAGGGGGCTATCATCGCCGCGATGGTGTTTGGTTACTTTTGGACCAAAAAGGCTAAAATCTCTTACTGGAAACTAGCTGACGCCACCGCACCCGGAATAACGATTGGCCACATTTTTGTTCGTATTGGTAACTTTATCAATGGCGAATTGTACGGCCCACCGACAAACCTGCCTTGGGGTGTAAAGTTTCCTTCAACTTCCGTACCCGTTCATCCCAGTCAATTATATGAAGTCATCACCTCATTCATTGTCTTACCATTTGCTATAAAATGGAGTCAAAAGCCAAGATATCCCGGTTATGCCTTTCTAAGGGTTTTACTGGTTCATTCGATAATCAGATTTTTCATGGATTTTTTCCGGCAAAATACTTCTTTCAATGGGCATTTGGTATTAACACAGATCATGGCCATTATTCTTGCAGTTGCAAGCTTTAGCTATATCTTCTATCTGGAAGCTTTTAAATATAAAAATTGATTAGGTACACAGTTTCAGAGCCGCATGATGGGATCGCAAAACCGTCTTCGTTACTTCATACTCCCAGATATTTATTCCAAAATTCCCAGATGAACCCTTAAAACAAAAGACAAGACCCAGCCAGGATGGTTGAGTCTTTCGTTTTGCTATAAAATATATGGTATATATTTAATTCTTCTTATAATCCTTCATTAGCTCCGGTAATGAGTGTTCTTTCTCTTTTAAAGGCACTGTCACCGGCTGGTTGCAAAGACTTGAATGATAAATCCCCAAGATAACTTCCAATGCCTTCCGGCCCTCTGCGCCCGGAATATCAAACTTCGTTCCAGTTTCAATCGCTTTCATAAAACGCAGGTACAACTGGCGATGTCCAAAGCCGTAAATATTAGGCGGGGTTTCACCAAAACTCTTAATCACTTCCGCCTCATCATCCAGTCCATCGGCAAAACGCCAGGCTTCAATCTTGTTAATCGAGGTGCCGCCCAGAATGACAGTGCCTTTTTCGCCGAAAATATTTAAGGTTTCTTCCAAATTACGGGGATAGACGGTGGATGAAGCTTCAATCATCCCCATAGCGCCGCTTTGAAAGGTAAGCATTCCCAGGCCCAAATCCTCGACCTCGATATTCCGTTGCCGGGTGGCGATCTTACCGTATATACCGGTGACGGGTCCCATCATCCATTGTAAAAGGTCGATATTGTGGATGGACTGATTCATTAACACTCCGCCATCCTGGGCCCAGGTTCCGTGCCATGAATCTTGTTCAAAATAATGTTGATCACGGTACCAGCGAATGACTGCCGTTGCATGGGTCAATTTGCCAAAACGACCGGTTTCCAATGCCTGCCGTAATTTCTGCACCACCTGGTTATAACGGTTTTGATGACAAACTCCCAAATAGACGTGATTCTTGGCGCAAGCTTCAATCAAACGGTCGGCATCCTGAAGGGATAAAGCCATCGGTTTTTCCACAATGACATGCTTACCGGCTTCTGCCGCAGCGACGCCAATCTCGACATGGCAACCGCTCGATGTGGCGATCGATATAATATCGATATCCTTACGTTCTAATACTGCGCGATAATCAGTATATGGATCCCCGCCATACGTCTGGCTATAATGTTCCGCCTTTTCAGGAACCAAATCACAAACCGCTTTCAGCTCCGCTTGTTCTAATTCTTTTATATTCCGGGCATGATTCGGTGCAATCCGACCGCAACCGATTAAACCAAATCGAAATGTATGCAAATTTTTCTCCCCTATACAATTGTCATTTTAAAATTAAGAATTGATAATTCATCCTCAAGGATATTTTGAATCGCAAAAATTAAAATAAATAATGACAATTCTTTTAAATACGCGCTATTTTTGCTTTACAATTTTTAATATGCCTTGTTGCATTGCGTGTATCAAATACCAGCTCGGTATGATCACAAATCCATTGATAATCGTAAGCGGAATGGTCGGTCGTAATCAGAACCAAATCGGCGGATTTCAATAGTTCTTCCGTTAAGGGCGTTGATTCCAGCCGCAATTTTCCAAAAGCATACACCGGAATACAAGGATCATTCACCGTCACTTCCGCCAGATGTTGTTTTAAGAACTGATAAATTTTAATCGCCGGAGACTCCCGCGGATCATCAATATCCTTTTTATAGGCGATTCCCAACATCAATACCTTAGCATTCTTAAGCGGTTTACCATATTCGTTCAAAAAAGCGGAAGCCCTTTCAATCACAAACTCCGGCATTTGATTATTGATTTCTCCGGCGATTTCGATCAACCGGGTATGATAATCGTATTCCCGGGCTTTCCAGGTGAGGTAAAAGGGATCAATCGGAATGCAATGACCGCCGAGGCCGGGACCGGGATAAAACGGCATAAAACCGTACGGCTTGGTCTTAGCAGCATCAATCACTTCCCAAATATCAATCCCCATTTTGTTGCAAAGTATAGCCATTTCATTGGCCAGGGCGATATTAATATTCCGGAAAGTGTTTTCGAGAATCTTTTCCATCTCAGCCACTTTAGGACTGGAAACCTGATAAATATCGCTATTTAAAACATTACCGTAAAGAGCGGCAGCAATTTCAGTGCAACGCGGAGTGACACCGCCGACAACTTTTGGAGTATTCTTGGTATGATATTCTTTATTACCGGGATCCACCCGTTCCGGTGAAAATGCCAAAAAGAAATCGGTGCCGCAAGAAAGTCCAGTCGCTTCCAGCACCGGCATAACTACCTCTTCGGTCGTACCGGGATAGGTTGTACTCTCTAATACAATTAACATCTCCCGATGAAGATGGGGAGCAATTTGCCGGGTAGAGCCGGAAACATAAGAAATGTCGGGTTGTTGATATTTATCGAGCGGAGTCGGTACACAAATGGCCACGGCATCCACTTCGTCAATCTTCGAATAATCGGTGGTTGCCATCAAACGGCCTGATTGAACCAACTTGGCCAATTCCTCATCCACTACATCACCGATATAATTCTTACCTTGATTGACCATATCAACCTTATTAGCCTGAACGTCAAATCCAATCACCCTATAACCGGCCTTCGCTTTTTCAACCGCAAGCGGAAGCCCCACATAACCAAGACCGACAACTCCAAGCACAGCGGTCTTATTTAGGATTTTATCCAATAACTGCTGTCCCGGTTTGATAGTTCCATCATTCTTCTCTGGCATTATTTATCCTCCGCAATAATTTCGCAAAAAAGAGGTTGTCCAAAAAGTAATTTAAAATCAATAAGATATACAATATCTAGCGTCTTTGAAAAAGCCAACTAAAATATCGTATATCCGTTAAATTCTCTTTTGGGAAAAGCCCCACCTCTAGCTCAATTATATATCATTCAATTCATTTTGCAAATCAAAGCCGTTATTTTTTAAAACTTTTTCTCGCCTATCAGCCAAAATTTTGTTACGATCACCAATTCAAAAAATAGTTTTTTGAAAAAAGCATGAAACCAAGACGTTATAAGCGGATAGTCCCTTATACCAGGCCCAAATTTCTTAAAACTTCTTGCAAAACTTTTTGTTCCTCGGCGGTCGCCTCAACCAGCGGCAACCGTAAAGCGCCCACTTTAAATCCCAATAAATTGCAGGCCGTCTTCACCATAATCGGATTGGTCGTCAAAAAAAGGCTACGGATCAATGGAGCGACTTCACTGTTCAGTTTATTGGCAGTTACCAGATCGCCTCTGCAAAATGCGGCGATCATTTCCTGAAGTTTACGCCCAACGATGTGACTGGCTACACTGATTACTCCGACTCCACCGAGGCTCAGCACCGGTAAGGTCATGGCATCGTCGCCGCTGTAGATCATAAATTCTTTCGGCGCTTTTTCATAAATCTCACTGACCTGATTGAGATTGCCGGAAGCCTCTTTAACCGCCACAATATTTTCGATGACTGCCAATCTGGCAATTGTAGAGGCTGCGATATTGACCCCCGTACGGCTGGGAATATTATAGATAACGACCGGCAATGAAGTTTCCTTCGCTATCGTCTTAAAATGTTGGTATAATCCTTCCTGAGGAGGTTTATTATAATATGGCGCTACCAGCATCACACCGTCAACGCCAGTCCGCTCGGCCTCTTTGGTCAATTCAATGCTGGCAGCGGTATCATTACTTCCGGTTCCGGCAATAACCGTCCCTTTTCCCCCTATGGCCTCAACAACCGCTTTGAACAAACCAATCTTTTCCTGCTTGGTTAATGTTGGCGATTCACCCGTCGTACCGGCAACCACCACTCCATCCGAACCGGAGTCAACCAATTTCACAGCTAATTCCTGAGCCGCCTGATAATTGACTTGCAAATTCTGATTAAACGGGGTTACCATTGCGGTTAAAACTTTACCAAACTTTACCATAAAAATCCTCCTTACTCCGCTAATTCAAATTCATCGTGTAACGCTTGCAGCGCGCCGCACATATCCTCTTGTTTTACCAGACAGGCAATATTGGTATGGGAATCGGTAGAATGATAAATTGCGATGTGCTCTTTCTGCAATCCCTTTACCATCCGGGCCATGACTCCCGGTATGCCCCGCATCCCGGAGCCTACAATTGCCACCTTGGCATAACCTTTCTCGACAAGCAGCTCCAATCCTAAAGGACTCAGCGCTTCTTTGGCCTTATCAACCAAATCTTCCTTGATGATGAAAGCGATGTTCAAAGGCGCCACCTGAATCATATCCACACTAATTCCAGCGCCTGCCAATACCTGAAAAATTTTTAAAACCGCCCCATTTTGATTTAAATCAACTTTCGAAATTATTTTGACCAATGCCATTTCCGCGATTTGGGCCAGACCGGTTACCACTTTACCATTTCTGATTTCAATATCGCCGATCGATGTGCCGTCGCTAATCAGTGTACCCAAATTGTTGGAAAAAGTTGAACGGATCCGCAACGGGATCCTGCCCTCCATCGCGATTTCCACCGCTCTGGGATGAACGACTTTGGCCCCCAAATGAGCCATTTCACAAACTTCATTGTAAGTCATCACCGGTAACGGTTTCGCCTGGGGCACCAGGCGCGGATCAGCCGTCATAATTCCATCGACATCCGTATAGATTTCAACCAGCTCGGCATGTAAAGCCACTCCCAAAGCCGAACCGCTGGTATCACTACCGCCCCTCCCCAAAGTGGTGATTTCTCCATCTTTGGTAACTCCCTGGAATCCGGCAACAACCGCTACTTTTCCTTCTTCAAGACACTTCCATAAGTTATCGGGTTTAATCTCGATAATCCGGGCATTATTAAAATGGTGATCCGTAATGATACCGGCTTGGCCCCCGGTGAATGCAGATGCTTCAATACCGTGCGCTTTCAAAGTTTGCACCATTACAACAGTGGAAATATTCTCACCGCAAGACATCAGAAGATCAAGTTCCCTCGGTTTAATATATTTTAAAACCCCACGGGCTAGTCCGATTAGGGTATCTGTAGCATATGGGTCACCGTTGCGGCCCATTGCCGATACAACGACCACAACTCCCAACCCTTTCCCCAATGCTTCCTTTACCTTCGATGCGACATTCTCACGGCCTTCCCGGGTTGCTACCGAAGTCCCCCCAAATTTTTGCACAATGACCTTCATTCGTATGCCTCTCTTTCGGTTGTAAGTTGTCCATCCCATTTTACTATTACAAGTCACTTCAGCGGATGAAACCATTGAAAAGGGATATAACTGTCGCAAAAGCATTTCAAACCAATGAGATATACAATATATTGCCCCCATAAATGATCAAGAGTTAATATATTGTATATCTCTATCAGTAAATTTTCTTTTGCAACAGCCCCTTCTCTGATCGTTACGCATCAATCTTTGCTTTTTATTTTATATCTAATAACCAACCATCACCGGCTGCAATTGTCGGCCATCCAAAGCCGCCAAAAGCGCTTCCGGGATCAAATTCATTTTTGCAACCAAAGAATTTTGTTTAGCCTCCGGCGCATCTTGCCCAAAAGGCACCAGATAAATATTTTTCCGATTGATCAAGGTTCCAATATTTTTGGCATTGGCCCCTAGTCCATCATTGGTTGCAATGGCCAGTACCACCGACCGGTTATTTCGCAAATGGGCTTTTGCCGCCAACAACACACAGGTATCGGTAATACCCTGCGCCATTTTCGCCAAAGTATTTCCGGTACAAGGTGCTATTAAGATTAAATCCAATAATTTTTGGGGCCCAATCGCCTCAACCTGAATCATCGTCGTGAATGGTTCTTTCCCGGCAATCGTTGCAACTTTCTGATGCCAATCCACAGCTTTCCCAAATCGGGTGTCGGTACTTTGAACCGAAGGTGATAAGATGGGTGTAATGGCCGCCCCTTCATCCTTCAGCAATTGCATCAATGGTAATACTTCGGCAATTGTACAATGCGACCCGGTTATGGCAAATCCAATCCGTATTCCGTCAAACCGCATGACTTCCACCCCCTTTTTGAAAATACTTTTCAATTAACTTAGGGATGGTGGAAGCTAAAACATCTCCGGCTGTCTTCGGAGCTACCAAACCGGGTAATCCCGGCGCTAAAATGGCTTTAATATTGTAACATTTAGCCGCTTCAAAATCAGTCCCACCAGGCGCCGAAGCCAAATCTATAACTACAGTTTGAGGCGCCACACCGGCCAAAATCTCATCATTAATCACCAATGCCGGCACAGTGTTAATAATTAAATCCACTCTGAGGGCGGTCTGTTTCCAATCCACTAACAAGATGGTGTTACAACCCATCTCCGCAGCCCTGGCTAATGATTCCTTTCGCCTTGCAACAACTGTAACCCGGGCATTTAAAGCTTTAAATATCCGAGCCACACTCATTCCCACCCGACCAAAACCGACAATAACCACCTGGCTGCCATGAATAGTTATCGGTAATTCTTCCATAGCAAACTGCAAAGTTCCTTCTGCTGTCGGTATTGAATTTAATATTGCAATCTCATCATCATCGGCATATTGCATAATTTCCAAATTACAAGAATCAGCCATATCCAGCCAGCGGTTGGTGAAAGACCCGGTTACGATGAGTGTCCCAGGGGTAAGGGATGTCATATACCGTCCAAAATCAATCCGGGGTTCTCCCTTATAACTCCAGATGAGTCCTTCTTCGTTCATCCCTCCGATAGGAAGAACAATTACATCCGCGCCAGCCAGATCTTCTATAAGACTACAACTATATTCGGTCGTCGGTGGAAGCGCCGGCTGAGGATGACCAAAAACCTTTACTTTCTTAAAAAGGCTGGCTAAAGCTTCCGCAACAGTGATTTGTCTGGCGTCTCCACCGGCAACTGTTACCTGTAATTCCGAAATAGACTTCACCCAAAGGCTCCTCCTTTTCCAACTTAAAAACACGCTAATGTAGTATATTCTAAGTTGGAAAGGGAGGTGAATTTCCCAAAAAAGGCTTCAACCTTATTGAAAGAGATAGTGTTCGAGTCCATACGTAAGTCCCGGACGTTCGCAAACCAGTTTAGCCGCTAAAATCACTCCCGGCATAAATGATTCTCGGCTCATGGAGTCATGACGAATCGTCAAGGTTTGTCCCTCTCCGCCAAAAATTACTTCTTGATGGGCAATCAGTCCTGGTAAACGCACACTGTGAAGATGAATTCCGCCCATTTCCCCGCCGCGGACTCCTTTGATTTTCTCTTCTCCGATTGTGGAGGGCACTTGCTTTTCACGTCCTGCCAGGATCATCTCCGCCGTTTTAATGGAAGTTCCGGATGGAGCATCAAGTTTTTGATCATGGTGCAGTTCAATAATCTCGACTTGGGGGAAATACTTGGCTGCAGTCGCTGCAAATTGCATCATTAATAATGCCCCTACAGCAAAATTGGGCGCTACCAAAGCATTTACTTTAAATTGGGTACAGAGTTCATTCATTTCTTGAAGATTTTCCGGCGTGAGTCCGGTTGTCCCTACAACCACATGAATCCCTGCTGCCAGTGTTGTCCTGATATTATTCATGACTGTAGCCGGAGCTGTAAAATCGACAACAACCTGAGGCTTGCAAGAGTTTAGTCCGGCAATCAGTTCCCCTTGAATGAAAACGTTTAAAGGCTCCGAACCGATTAAAGAACCAACATCCTTACCAATATTCATCTTATCGACCGCACCCACCAGTTGAAGTTCGGATTCTTTAAGCACAGCCTTGCACACTTCACGGCCCATCCGTCCGGAAGCACCGGACACCAATACTTTAATTCCACTCAATACGCTTCACTCCTTAGGCAAACCAAATATGATTCTGTTTTATGTAAATTAAGCTGAAAGCGGATATAAAAAAAAGTTGGTAGTCACCAACCTTGAATTCTTCCGAAAATAAGAATCCGCTTGGCGGCAAGATAGCTCTGGGGCTGTCCAATTCAGAACGCGCATGCGCGTAGCCCCCAGTACTGGGATTATTCATCAACAGTACCAGCCGAAAATGAAGGCCAGTATTCCCGGAGCTTCCGGGAATAAAACATTTCCGACTTCGGCGAAATAGCCTTTAACCCCATTTCCTTGGCCGGCCGGCCTCTATGGAGCTACTCTTCTATTTCGCGCCTCTACTCTACCACAAATATAAAAAAATAGAAGCCTTTTTAACTTCTATCTAATTATTACTATAAAACACGGCAACTGTCAAGTTTATTTTCTCTTGGCTCCATTACCCTTAAGCCCCGGGAAATGGGCATTATTTCTTGGACTTCATCCATTCATTACTCAGAACCCGTTGTTCCGGAAATGAGAATTAATTCATCGCTGATTTTTTGAATATCGCTCCAGGGAATGGTCTGAATTTCTTTTTCCATTCCGGTCCAACCTTGTTTTACCAGCAATAACGCTTCCACCCGACCTGTCTGTGTATTCACCAATAGCTCACTTTTCTGAATGACACCTAAACGATCACCGGTTTTCACATCGATTACTTCTTTGCCGACCAGCTCACTTAGACGCATCGCTTCCTCCCGCCATTTGATATTAAAAAGTTATGCCGTAGGCGTCCGATTTAGAGCATTCCCGGAAAATACTTTTGACCCCCATGGAACATCCCCGGCCACTCAAGGGCCCAACGCTCCCGGTATCCATTTTTCTATCCAGCTGCGGGCTTTTCACCCATGCGGCCCGGTTTGGCAAAGAATATTTAAAAAATAAAATCATCCATTAAGGTTTTTCATATTCGGCGATCTTTTCTCCGCAGCGGCTACAGTACATAGCGCCGACCGGGAGCTCCGAGTCGCAAGTCGTACAAAAAGATTTGCCCAGGGCAACTTCCGCCCGGAGATGAAGCTCTTTTAAGTCACCTTCCTTTTCTTGAATTTGACTGGCAAGTAATGCTATAACCTCGCACTTATTTCTGATTTTCTCCTCATTAAAAGTATTTTGCAAATACATTTGATAAACCAGCTCACCCAAACCGGAGAGAACATTTTCTTGCTGATTTCGAAGGACGCTGAGTTGATTCTTAATCTTGGCGACCTCCATCATTTCTTTCGATTTAACGGATACGACCGTAACCCCTTTATCAATCCGCTGTTTTACCTTATCTAAAATATCAACCATTGGCCACCCCCACAAATCTTTGGTTCTAAGGATATTATCTGCTCATTTACCAAGGGTATTCACAAACTCAGCCTTCTTTCCGGGCT
>DNPQ01000277.1 GCA_003501335.1 Bacillota bacterium | reverse complement strand
GAGCCTTAATTTCTTTCGCCATCCGAGTCCTGGACTCACTAAAGCCCGCAGCGGTAATGGCATCAAGCCTTAAAGAGGCCACTGTACTTTTGATTACCTTTTCCCTTAAATTGGGGATATTGAGTTGCTCAGCCTCGATTTCCTGAATCAATGCCTTTTGGTTGGAAATCCGTTCCAAATTATATTGAATAAAATCGACCAACTCTGGCACAGTAACAATTTGACAGGTAAGATCACCTACCAATAAATCACCGATTTTTTCTCTTTTCAGTCCAAGTCCCATCAGTGAACCCAAATAATCCCGATGAGTTAGAGCTGTTTGGCTTTTGGTTTGAATCTCTAAATATGCCAAGGCTGGCTCAATGGTTTCAACAATATAATAATCCGGATATACAACCATTCGACGGCGTTCAGCTTTGGCATAACCACCGAATGAATTAAAACGAACTCCGGAAATCCAACCAAGAATAGCCTGAGCTTGTTCCCTCTCTGGAGGCTCTAAGAAATCTGACCATTGCGGTTCTTTTTCCTTTAAAGCGCGCTCAGCCAGACTGTTAATCCGGGAAGCCAACTCTTTGGTTGTTTCTGCAAATTCATCAGCCATGAGCACGCCCCAATTCTTTGGACTTCTCAGCCGCCGCTACGACGGCTTTCATAATAATACCGGCGCAAGCGCCTTGTTGTAACTCATATAAAGCAGCAGCAGTCGTTCCTCCCGGCGAAGTGACTTCGTTTCTTAATTTGGCCGGATCTTCGGCAGTTTCTTTTAATAGTTCGGCAGAGCCCAAAAAAGTCTCTCTCACAAGAACTACTGCATCGACCCGACTTAATCCGATCATTACAGCAGCATCAATAAGAGCCTCGATAAAATAAAAAACATAAGCTGGTCCACTACCACTAACCGCAGTGACTGCATCCAGTAAATGTTCAGGAACTTTGATGACTTTTCCGACGCAACTGAGAACCTCGGTGACCTGCCCATCATCACCGGAAATCGCATTGGCCCCCAAAGCATAAGCGGAGACTCCTTTCCCTATTTTAGCAGGAGTATTCGGCATAACTCGAACCACTCTGGCGAGAGGAAGTTTGCTCTCCAAAGTCTTCAAGGTGATCCCTGCGGCAATCGAAATAATTAAGAATTGACTATCCACTTTTTTGGCTAACTCATCAAGAACGGCCGGAATAATATTGGGTTTCACAGCCAGAATCAATGTCTGACAAGATCCCGCAATTTCTAAAATACTGCTTGTCCCCTGAATATGGAACTCTTCTTGAAGCCGGTTCCTCTTCGCTTGGTCTACCTCGGCTAAATATATATCTCCCGGTTGGGTCAAACCTTGATTGATAATTCCTTTAAGCAGAGCGGAACCCATTGCTCCTCCGCCGATGATTCCTAAATGTTTCATTTTTTTACCACCTATCGTTCGCGTTCATTTCGAAACAGCGATGAAGTTAAATTTGGATTACTTGGGCTTATACTGCTTCGTTCTTTTTCTTTTTCCCGAAGTTCGGTACGCAGAGGCATCGTTACTTCAATATGTGCAGGCGTAAACAAAAAGATCGAACCGCTGACCCTTTGCATCGTACCATCTAAAGCGTAAATTGCACCTCCTAAAAAATCAGCAATCCTTCTGGCTGTTACCTTTTCAGTTTCCTCCAGGTTTAAGATAACCGCCCTTTTATTTTTCAAATGATCTACAATCGCTTGAACTTCTTCGAAGCCCTCCGGTTCAACAACTATCAATTTAACCGTTTTGTTCGAATGATTAAGATTGACTAACTTGCCTCGATCTCTGGGATCTTTGTGATATCCATCCTGGGAACCTTCTTCTTCCTCCATGATTTCTTCAGCCTCAAACCCAAATATATTAAGAAACTTCTCAAAAACCCCTTTTTTAGATTCCATATTTTGTTCCGGATTATCCTCATTCTCCCATTTTCCCAATAGTCACACCCCGTTTTCATAAACGTACATTAAAATGCAGTCAATTCTCGTCATTAAAAGTAATGATAAATAATAATATGTTTTAACATAGAATCGGTTTCCAGTAATAATAAGGACAATACCTTTCTGGCAAATGCGATTCCCTGAATGAATTCGAAACATTAATCCTTAAAAATAGCTGTTCCAATCCGGACCATGTTGGCCCCTTCTTCAACCGCAACTTGATAATCATGACTCATTCCCATCGATAAATAACGCCAATTGTCATCCCTAGTCAGCGCAAACTCACTAAAAAGATTTTTTAAACACCGAAAAATCGGCCGGACTTGCTCCGGATCATCCGTGAAAGGAGCAATCGTCATTAGCCCCATAGGAGTTATATTTGTATAAGAATTAATCTTGTCCAATATTGTTTTAAGATCCTCGGGCCCAATTCCATGCTTGGTCGTTTCGCCTGAAATATTCAACTGAATTAAGCATTTTACTTGACAATTCCGTTTTGAAGCTTCCTTCTCTAAAGCTTCCACCAATTCCATTCGATCGACGGAGTGAATCAAGTCAAACTCCCGAACAGCCGGTTTGACTTTGTTGGTTTGTAATGTACCAATCAAATGCTTCGTCACAGATCCATTCAATAAAGGAAATTTTACAAGAGCATCTTGAACCCGGTTTTCTGCGATTTCCTTGACGCCCGCCCGAATCGCTTCATTTATCTGTTCAACACCGGTATATTTAGTAACGGCAATAATTTTGATAGTTTCCGGATCACGACCGACCTTTAAAGCTGCCTTCATTACCCCACATTGTATTTTTTCGATATTTTCTGCGATACTCATTTTTTATACCAGTCCATAATGAATCATCAGCAAAGTCATTTTATTACTGAATGAATTGATGATCCTATGATGGCACGCCGTCACTAAACCGTCTTGCGCTAATGTTTCTCAATAAAAATTTCATCGAATTTGGACAGAGCTTGCATCCAGTTTGATAGAAAGTATTCCTCCATGAGGAACCCCAAAAGGTGCAAACAAATTATTGTTAGCCCAATAACTTAGCGCCTAACTCTGCTAGATCGGAACGTTCTCCTTTCGTCAGGGTAATATGGCCTGCAATTTTTTCATTTTTAAATCGTTCAACCACAAAAGTCAGGCCATTACTATTTGAATCCAAATAAGGATGATCAATTTGATAAGGGTCACCGGTTAAGACAATTTTGGTTCCTTCACCGACCCGCGTAATTATTGTTCGGATTTCATGAGGGGATAGATTTTGGGCTTCGTCAACCAATAAGAATTGGCCTGGAATACTCCGTCCCCGAATATATGTCAAAGCTTCAAGTTCCAAGATATTAAGATCCTGCATGCTATTAACCAATTGATCGATTTTTTCATTCCGATCTCGGTTACTAAATAAGAATTCCAAATTATCATAAATCGGTTGCATCCAAGGCCTTAATTTTTCATTCACATCACCAGGCAAAAACCCCAAATCATTTCCCATTGGAACAACCGGCCTGGATACGGTCAAACGGCGATAGTGGGACTCTTCCACGACCTTTTGAAGTCCGGCGGCCAGCCCAAGTAAGGTCTTGCCGGTGCCAGCCCTACCTATCAGGGTGACTAAACGTATTTCCTCATCTAATAATAATTCAAGAGCAAATTTTTGCTCCTTACTGCGAGCCTTGAGCCCAAAAGGATCTTGAGCGGCAAAACGTAATGGGATCAATTTACCATTGCTAATGTGTCTGGCTAAGGCCGATTTAGATGAGCCGAAAGCATCTTCTAAAATCACCATTTGATTTGGAAATAAAGAGGTATCTTTTAGCATCAATTCATTATTGCCATAAAATTTATTAATTTGATCGGGTTCAACCTTAATAGTACAAATTCCTGTATATACTTCCTCAATCTGAATTTTATCAGTTTCATAATCTTCGGCATCAATTCCTAAGGCATCTGCCTTAATTCGCATGTTAATATCTTTAGT
>DNPQ01000369.1 GCA_003501335.1 Bacillota bacterium | reverse complement strand
GTGTAAATGACCGTCCTCAAGATGCTCAAAAGCTCATTCAATTACTTACAGGACTCTTGTGTCACGTTAATTTAATACCATTAAATCCGATCGCTAAAAGTATTTTCCGGCGTTCAAAGCAAGGACAAATTCGGAATTTCGTTGCAGAATTGATGAAAGCTCATATTGAAGCAACCATTCGCAAAGAAAGAGGAGTCAATCTAGCAGCAGCTTGCGGTCAATTACAAGGAAAAGAATGGAGCCAAGATGAGCTGGATCAATAAATTGTTTCATGCTTCAAAAGGAAAATCCCGCTGTTGTAGATCGGAAATTCGTGAACACACACTGACTTGGCATGCAGTTAAAAACACACTAACTTCATTGAACGGAAGTTTTGATAAACCGGAAAGTACCAAAATTATGAAACTGGATATCGCTCCCGGCAGGGAGGAACGATGGATTTTTAAAGTATTGTCCGGTATTGATCAGGGACGCGAATATATGGCAATGACTAAAGAGATTCGCGTGGGACGGCATCCTGAAAATTTGATATTATTAAGGGATCCTAAGGCTTCCCGTTTTCATGCGATTATTTATCGTAAGGGTCCCCGGTTGATTTTGGAGGATTTGGGGAGTACCAATGGAACCAGAGTCAATGGAGAAATTGTCAGTAAAAAGCGTACGCTTTTTACAGGAGATTTAATTAAAATTGGGGAAACGCTTATCAGAGTGAGTTTGGAAAAGGGTTGATTGGAACTTTGAAAGCCGTATATTGGGAGTGAGGCTATGAAAGTTGGCGCCAAAACTGATAAAGGGAAGGTAAGAGAACAGAATGAAGATACTTTTGGTTACCGGGAAACTTTATTTGTAATCGCTGATGGGATGGGTGGCCATCAAGCCGGTGAAGTCGCCAGTGCTATCGCAGTAGAAAATGTTTTGGCAACTGCGATCGATGATGATCCCATAACAAGTCTCCAAAACGCAGTATTGAAGGCAAATGCCGCCATAATGGAAGAAGTTTCAAAAAATGAAGATCTTTCGGGGATGGGTACTACTGTAGCGATTTTATTACTTGTTGCTGAGCAGGCCTTTATTTCTCATGTGGGCGACAGCAGAATTTATCAATTGACTGATGGAAAATTGACTCAATTAACTAATGATCATTCATTTGTAGCAGAGTTAATTAAAAATGGCAGTATTACTGAGGAAGAGGCTAAAATTCATCCCCAACGGAATGTATTAACCCGTGCCCTTGGTACTCCTGGTCATCTTGACTTTGAAGTGAATTCTTTTCAAATTCATGACGGTGATAAATTCTTACTATGCAGTGATGGGTTGACGGGTATTGTTGCCGAAAAAATTATTAAAGAAATTTTAATATCGGGAGAAACCCCGCAAATCATTGCCGAACGCTTAGTTGAGCAGGCGAATGCGGAGGGCGGAACCGATAATATTACGGTAATTGTTATCGAAGTATAGAATATAGCAGGATTTATAATTTAGACGGCGAAGATTAGAATTTGGATCATGAAACAAAATAGGCTTGATATTATGGTGCGATTTGATATTTTTTTCGCTGATAAAATAAGGATTGCTCTCGGCTTTGAATTGAGGTGAAAAAGTGACCGGCAAAATATTAGGTAACCGTTACCATCTGCAGGAGTTAATCGGCGAAGGTGGTATGGCTTTAGTATATAAAGCTGAGTGTTCTTTATTATGCCGTACAGTTGCAATTAAGATTTTGCGTCCTCAATACGCCAGTGACATTGAATTTGTTGAGCGTTTTCGACGGGAGGCCAGAGCGGCAGCCAGTTTATCCCATCCTAATATTGTCGGTATTTATGATGTGGGTCAAGAAGATGGAGTGGACTACATCGTAATGGAATATATTCCGGGTGATAATTTAAAAAATATTATTCGGAGCGAAGCGCCTTTATCCGTTGAGAGAGCTCTTGATATAACGAAGCAAATAGCCTCAGCCCTTCATCACGCACATCAGCGCAATATTGTCCATCGTGATATTAAGCCTCATAATATTTTGATTACTCCGGATGGACAGGTTAAAGTGACTGATTTTGGTATTGCCAGAGCCATTAGTGCCAGTTCCTTCACTCAAGCCGGAGTGGTGGTGGGTTCTGTACAATATTCTTCTCCGGAACAAGCTAAAGGGGGTGCTGTTGGACCCCAATCTGATTTATATTCACTGGGTTGCGTTCTTTATGAGATGTTAACTGGTGTTGTACCTTTCCAGGGGGATACTACAGTTTCCATCGCTTTAAAGCACATTCAGGATAATTACCGATCGGCTGAAGAAATTCGACCGGATATTCCTAAACCAACGCTTTCGATACTTGAAAAAGCAATGGCTAGTGAAATTGAGAAACGTTATCCATCAGCTTTGGCGATGATTAAAGATATCGTCGATGCTAATTCCCAAAATATCCGAGAGTCTAGTTTGTTGAGTGATACTGATTTGCCCACTCAAGTTTGGCATCGGGCTGTTCCCGAAAATAATCATCCCCAAAAACGGCCTAATTGGTTACTTTGGTTTATATTGGGAATTGGCGGTATTTTTGCTTTATTCTTTATTTTTCTTTATTTTTTTAATATTATTATTCCGCCCCGGTCGGTAGTGCCTGTTCCTAACTTGATTGGACAAGATATCAATAAAGCCAAAAAAGAACTTTCACAAATAAAATTAGAGCTAAAAGTAGTTAATCGGCTTTTTAGTTCCAATTATCCAATCGATACAATTATGTCGCAAAAACCAGCGCCGGGAACTGAAAAACGGACTCAAAGTCAGGTAGAGGTCGTACTCAGTAGAGGAACCCAACTCGTTCGTGTTCCCGATTTGATTGGAAAGACACAAGTAGAGGCTCAATTGGCATTAGAAGAGGTAGGCTTGAAAATAGGAGATATTCTTAACGCTTCCGTGCAAGGCAGTCCGGAAGGAACCGTAGTCCGGCAGCTTCCAGATGAAAATACAACTATTGAATGGGGCGCAAGCGTATCGGTGACCATCAATTCGATAGCAGGGAATATGGTCCAAGTGCCTAATTTTATCGGACGCCCTTTATCTGAAGTCCGTGCGGAGTTAGGATCACTCGGATTGGTATATAATCAAGCCACAGCCACACCAAGCAATATTTACCCTGAAGGGGTTGTTGTTGACCAAAGACCCGTACCTTATGACAAAGTTCCTTTGGGAACGGCCATGAACTTTATTGTTAGTTCGGGACCGCCCCATTGATTGGTAGTCAATTTTATATCAGTATGTGGTATGGAATAATTTTTGAGAAGCGAGGGCCATTGCTTTGGCAATTGGAAGAGTCGTTCGGGCAATCGCTGGTTTTTATTATGTAGAGCCTTTAGAAGGCGGGCAGCCAGTCGAATGTTCGATTCGAGGTAAATTAAAATTAACATTCGAAAGTTTATTGGTGGGAGATAAAGTTGAATATATTCATCAGGATAAGGGTTTAATTACTGCTATTTTACCGCGGGAATCCGTCCTGAAACGTCCTTATATTGCTAATATTGATTGTATTGTATTGGTTTTTGCTCATCAAAACCCCGAGCCCAGTGATATTTTAATGGCTAAGTTTATAGTCTTGGCTTCAGCTAGTGGTATTCCTCATTTAATTGTTTTGAATAAATCTGATTTGGTTAGTAAAAGCAAAATGAAGCATTTGGCGGATGCTTATCGTAATTTCGGTTATCAAGTGATTTGCACGAGTGTTCTCAATAATTTGGGGAAACGCACTTTGAAAAAAGCCTTAGATGGAAAAACAGCGGTATTTGCCGGCCCTTCGGGAGTGGGAAAAACAGCATTGGTCAATATGATTGCTCCGGGGTTTGCGTTGAAAACGGGTACTTTGAGTGAAAAAATAAGCCGTGGAAAACATACGACTCGTGAAGTTCAATTACTAAAAATGAATGCTACCAGTTATATTGCTGATACACCCGGCTTTTCTCAGATCGAGTTGAATGCAATTAAACCAGAAGAACTGGCGGACTATTTTCCTGATTTTCGAAATTATCAAGGGGAGTGCAAGTTTAATACGTGCATTCATTTTAATGAGCCGGATTGTCAGATTAAAAAGGCTGTTGAGACGGGACAGATTCCCGGGTCACGCTATCAAATATACATTGAATTGCTGCAGGAGATCAAGAAACTTTGGGATAATCGCTATCGTTAGGGGTATATTGGATGATTGAATTAGCACCGTCAATTTTGAATTCTAATCTCGCCAATCTTGAAGAATCAGTGGCAAAAATTTGTAAAGCCGATTGGCTCCATTTAGACATTATGGATGGCCATTTTGTACCGAATATGACTTTTGGGCCGATGTTTGTAACAGCTATTCGTCAGATAAGTACTTTACCGATCGAATCCCATTTAATGGTAGATAAACCGGAATTTTTCATACCACTTTATGCGAAGGAAGGCAGCAGCCGGATCATTGTCCATGCAGAAACCAGTAATCATTTACATCGCTTAATTCAGCAGATCAAGGAATGTGGATGCCAAGCAGGTCTGGCTCTTAATCCGGCCACACCTCTTCATTGTATAGAATATCTTCTTCCTATTTTGGATTTAGTGCTATTAATGACTGTAAATCCTGGCTTTGGCGGCCAAAAATTAATTCCGGAAATGATTCCGAAGATTAAATCATTACGGGAGATGATTCAAAGCGGTGGGTATTCCTGTAAAATTGAAGTCGATGGCGGAGTGAATTGGGAAAATGCCAGAACCTTGATTGATGCAGGTGTCAATGTCATAGTTGCCGGAACATTGATTTATCATGATCCTCATCCAGAAGCTGCGATTGTCAGGCTGAAAAATTTATAAGTTTTAATTTAAAGGGGGTAATACCACTGTCATTTGATCACATTGATTCATTTGTAAAAGCAGCTTATACAGTCATTGAAACCATGTTAAACCCGCATGTTGAAGCGGGTAAACCATTTTTTGTCGATGAGCCTCTTCAAAAATATTCAGTTTGCGTTTTAGTTGGTGTCCTTGGTGACTTACAGGGCCAAGTTATTTGTGGGATGGATAAAAAGACAGCCACTGCAATCATCTCGCAAATGTTAATGACCGAAGTTCAAGAGATTGATAAAATGGGAGAAAGCGCTATTTGTGAGTTAAAAAACATTATTGTAGGAACGGCTAGCACCAATTTATCATTGGTGGGTTACCACTGTAATATAACTCCACCTTTATTTCTGATGGGTGGTGTCATACCGGAGTTTCTCAAACATATTCATACGGCGCTGGCCATTCCAATTCAGACACCATTTGGAAATGTTGATATTAACCTGGCTTTGCGTAAGGATGAAATCATTAACTGAATAACCAAATTAAATTTTGGAAAAAGCCATGTTTTTAAGCTGATTGCATTTAGTAAGTTTACTATTTTTGGGTATACTTTCCTTAAGAGGTGGAATGTATGACGGAATCAACTGAAGTTACCAGACGTTTTTCGGCCACAGACGAAAACTTGTCCGAAGTTGCCTTAGTCTTAAAAGAGGTCTGCATTGCTTTACAAGAAAAAGGTTATGATCCTTTGGATCAGATAGTCGGCTACCTTTTATCCGGTGACCCGGCTTATATCACCAGTCACCGTAATGCCAGAGTGTTGATTAAACGCCTGGAAAGAGACAGAATTCTGGAGGAATTGGTTCATTCTTATCTTATCAAAGAAGGAATCACAGGTACAGTTTAAAAAGCCGGTTGGACGGATTTCACATGCATAATTTAAAGTCAGTGATGACCGGCAATGACTCTAAGTTCTAAATTTTTCCTTCCCTCCATACTTTAATATGAAAATTGAAACATCAATTGCCGTTTATAATAGGCCTTGAGCTTGTTCAATTTTCATAGATACAATT
>DNPQ01000628.1 GCA_003501335.1 Bacillota bacterium | reverse complement strand
AAAGTAACCATTTGTAAAGAAATCCAGTTGCGTGCCTGGACCTGATAAGCGAAGCCTTGTTGCGGCTTCTCTCCGGAATTTTTATTTTCATGAACGGCATATAAAACCATCAAAAAATTGGCCAGCATCAATAAAGCGCCCAAATAAAAACTATTTCTATAACCGACCATTTCGGCCATAAGCCCGCCAATCATCGGCCCAATTGAAGTTCCGATAAAACTGGAAGAGGATAAAAAGCCAAGAGCATAAGTAAGATGTTCCCGAGGGGTATTCCAGGTTACCAGAATAGCTGCCGCCGTTACCGTGCCGGTGAACAGGCCCTGGGCAAATCTAAGAAAAACCAGCTGATTGACCTGCGTCGCCATGCCCATGGCTGCAATGATCAAGGTAGCGCAAAATATCGCTCGGAGGAGCATTAGCTTTTTCCCGAATTTATCGGCTAAGATTCCCCAAACCGGGGTACTGATTGCGGAAGCAAGTCCGCAAACCGTATTCAGTAATCCAGTATACATTTTCAGTTTTCCAGGCTCTGTAACACCAAGGTCCTGAATATAAAAGGATAAAAAAGGAAGTCCAAACCCAAAACTGATATAGGAAATCACCTGAGCAAACCAGATCGTGTACAGATTGACTTTCCACCGTTCCATCATGATTCACCGTAAATAGAAAAGAGGGGTGGATTTTGCCAGCCCCTCTTTTCGGCCTTTGATTTTATTTCAGGGAAGCATCAAAGTCCGCTTTCTCTTTTTCCATCATTTTAGCCCACTCATCCAACATCTGCTTGGCAGTTTTTTGCTTTAGCATGACCATTTGAATTGAAGGTTCGATCTTGGTTTGAATGGTGGTATAATTCGGCAGATAGAAAGGATTACTGCCGAATCGAGTGGCCTTATCAGTCAAGATCTGCGAACCGGTCTCCATATAAGGCAATTGATGAACCCAAGTATCATCAGCAGCTTCTCTATTGGCTGGGATTTCTCCATAAAGCTTGGCATATGAGCTGTTGGTTTCTTTGGACAAATAGAAAGTGAGGAATGTCCAAACCGCTTTTTTATCCTTGGCATGCTTCGACATGGTGAGTCCAAGCGGCATTAAACCGGGATGTTGACGATAGCCCTTCAAGCTTTTCGGGAAAGGGATCGCCATAAATTTGCTGCGATCACCGCCGAAAGCTTTTTCGTGCGAACTGGCGGAACCAAGATTATGAACTACAACGGCCGCTTTACCTGATTGGAATGTCGCTGCGAGTTGGGTCCACCCTTTCGTCAAGTCGTCCTCAGGAGTATATTTATTGTACATACCCAGATACTTCTCAACGAATTCAACATTCTTGGGATTGTTAATGGTGCAGTGGCCTTTGGAATCAAAGTAATTAGGTATCCCTGAATAGGAATACATCAACATCTCCAAAGTATTGGCACTGCCTCCGCCGCCGCGGATGCTTAAACCATAAATTCCTTTGTCTTTATTGGTCAATTTCGGAACTGTGGCAAAAAATTCATTCCAGGTTTCGGGGATTTTTAAACCCGCCGCTTTGAACCAATCCGGCCTAATCCACATAACCCAAGGTTGGGCGCTGTATGGCAGGGCATACAGTTTATGATGCTTGGGATCAAATGAACGATTGCCCGCCACTAAGGCCGCATTGATCAATTTACGGTCCGCCCACTTGTTAAAGTAGTTGTCCAGCGGCTCCAAAGCCCCGATCTGAACTTGTTTCGATGTAAAATCATTGGTGATATCCGGATCGGTTCCGGAAGCAAAAGCGACATCCCACTTTTGACGATAACCGACGAGATCACCGGGGATGCCCAGGTACTCCACATGAATATTCGGATATTTGGCTTCAAACTTCTTCACGATTTCGGTAAAAAACTGATCCCGTTCCGGAGTCACCGCTGCAGCCCACAATGTAATCGTGGATTGTTTAGGCGCACCATATACACTTAGAGCCACACTTAAAACAATCATCAAACATGCCACGAACAAACAAGCCTTTTTTCTCATGCACAATCACCCTCCCACAATTCTTTTATTATAAACCGCGAGTGCGGCTTATTCCCTTTATCCTTTAACGGAACCGCTTCCTAAACCTTGAATCAAATACTTCTGTACATATGCAAAGAGAAGAACGGCAGGAACGAGTCCAATTATACTTCCGGCCGCTAAGGAAGCATACTGGACATCATACTCCCCGATCATAAATTTAAGGCCCACCGGGATAGTAAAAAATTTACTGGAAGTAATAAAAGTAAATGCGGCAATAAACTCATTCCAGCAACCGACGAAAGCAAACGCTGCCGTAGCAACCAAACCAGGTAATACCAGCGGTAAAATGATTTTAAAAATAATCTGAGTTCGAGTAGCGCCGTCAACCATACCTGCTTCATCAATTTGTTTCGGGATATTACCGATAAACCCCTTCATCAGCAACGTATTAAAAGGTACCTGCATTGCGATATAAAATATAATCAATGAAAACGGAGTATCAATCAAGCCTACGACTTTGAAGGATAAAAATAACGGAATCAGAAAAATAACCGCCGGTAATAACTGGGTGCATAACAAGATAATCATAAAAATTCGCTTGCCCCGGAAATTAAAGCGGGTTAAGGCATAACCGTTCAAAACCGAAAGCAAAATGATAGCTATCACCGAAATCGAAGAAACGAACAAACTATTGATAAAATAAACCGAAAAATGGCTTACTTTCCAGACTTCAATATAATTTTGGAAGGTTGCCGGATGCGGAATATACTGAAGAATAGGACTCAAAACGTCCTTTTCATTCTTCAATGAAGTCGAAAGAGTCCACAAAAATGGAATCAATATAAATGCCAACATAATAATAAGCGGCAAATAAAACAGGCAAGCCGAAGTGACAAATTTTCGCAGCCTATTCATCGATATTCCTCCCAAATTTGTTCATCGCTAAATAGAAAACCGTGAAGATCATCAGGATTACGAAAATAAAGACTGCCAGCGCCGATCCGTATCCGTAATTACCCTCAATAATAGCAGTCTGCATCATATAAATCGGTAATGTAGTCGTAAGATAAACCGGACCTCCGCCCGTCATAGTAAAGATCATATCGATATTATTGAATTCCCAGATGGCCCTCATCAATGTGGAGAAGACGATGGCTTCCTTCAAAAACGGCAACGTTATCCAAAAGAACTGGCGTACCGGACCGCAGCCGTCAACTTTCGCAGACTCGTAAATTTCCAGCGGGATCGTTTGTAAGGCTGCCAGTAAAGTGATTGCAAAAAACGGAATCCCGCGCCATAGTTCAGCTAAAATAACCGAACCGAAGACCATCTTGGGGTTGGCTAGCCAAGCCACGTTCGTTTTAATGATTCCCAACTTGTGAAGTAAATCGTTTAATAAACCGATGTGCTGATTAAAGATTAATAACCATAACATCGTGGTCAAAACTCCGGAAACAGCCCAAGGAATGAACATCATGGCCCGAGCCAATCCCCGGCCTTTAAATGTCCGGTTTAATAATAAGGCTACAATCATCCCGAATACTAATTGGCAAACCACCTCGATGACGACCCACTGGATCGTAACAGGTATCGAATGCCAAAAAACCGAATCGCTCCCCAGGATATCTTGAAAATTTTTGAGCCCGATAAAACCCCGGCCATATAATGAGGTCATCGAATAGTTTTGCAGACTCAGCTTCAATACACTCAATAAGGGGATAAACATTAAGAGTGCGATTAATAACAAAGACGGAGCGATAAGCAAATAGGGATAACCCCGATCATTTCCAAAGTGTTTGGTGTTTTTTTTTGAACAGGAAGCGCTGGTATTTGAGCTAATCATCCTGCACTCCTTTCTGATTCTAATTTTGGAAATTTTTTTTTGCTAAGACCAAGAAGAAACTTTTTAGCTGCCAAAGTGGCTGTTTTATTTAGAATCGGAGTGAAAATGTTTTCTTGGTTGCTTGGCGCTTTTTGAAATATAAAACTTATTAATCCTAATTTAACTTTTCATGAAGAAAATTGTAATAAGAATTCTTTAACAATGTGTTTGTTATTTTAAAAAAATGGTCATCCACTATAATACTGCCGAAAGCAGAATTGTATTTTATAGATCTTTCAATTTTAACTCTAAGGGGACGTTTTGGGTTTAGGGTAAAACATTGAACGAAACGGATAGCCCCATTTTCAAAATGGGGATCACGCCTGGAAAGGATAAAGAGAGGGGGGATAAAAAAGGCCCGGCTAGGAAAGAGGGCTATTCCCGAGCTCAAGGTTGCGGCGGTTCTTGAATTCGGTCGGCGTGAATCCGGTATGTTTCTTAAATAAAACACTAAAATACTGTGGATTGGAATATCCGGTTTTTTCCGCCACTTCATAAGTCATCAGGTTGGTTTTAGCCAGCAATTCCTGAGCTTTATCCATTCGTAACTGAATGAGATAGTCGCTAAAATTAATTTTCTGGTATTTCTTAAAAATTGTACTGATATATGCCGGACAAATATTAACTTCTTCAGCCAGTTTGCTTAAGGAGAGATCGGATTCTCCAAAATGACTTTTTACATAATCCAGAATCTTCCTTAGTCGCTGCTGATTTTCAGTTTCCCCGATCTGTTGAAAATAAGTGGTCCCTGGTTGACTGCGACTGGTTTGTATCTCGAAAGCCGCCAATGCCTCTTGGTAAGATTGGCTGATCCGGGACAGTCCTTGACAGATCTCACCAACTCCAAGTAAGGTCTTATGATGGGGATAACATTCTGTAAACTGCCGGTAGAGAACCTCCAAATGCGGTTTCAAATAGTCGACTGGATATAAGCTAGCTTGGGATATACCAAAAACCAGGACAATCTTCTTTTGAATCAACACTATTTCACAAGATACCTTGGCTGTAGATAAAAGTTTGCGGCAGAAGTCGGTTAAAGAATCATCGAATAATACCTTTTTACCATCGATAGCTTCTAAAGCAAGGACAGCTACGCAAAATTGCTCGCCTTGCAATTCAAAACTCAAACTTTCGATTGGCACTGTAACATTGGCAAGGATGTCTTCCGCTAAGAGTAATTCACGGAAAAATTTTTCTTTTAAAACTTGTTGGCTCCGATCCACCATCCCCTGAAGTTGATGCTCTTTATGCCACTCAATGCTGGCCTTCAATACAGCATCAAGGATTTCTTCATTATCAGCATATTTTAAAATATAGTCGGTCGCTTTGAGGCTTAAGGCTTTCTTGGCATATTCAAATTCGTCATATCCTGTCAGAAAGATCACTTTAACCGTTGGATCAGTAATTTTAACAGCTTCTGCCATTTCCAGACCATCCATAAATGGCATCCGGATATCGGAAAGAATTAATTGAGGCCGGCAGTCTTGGGCAAGTTCCAAACCTTCCTTCCCATTACGGGCTGTTCCAATAACCTTTAAACCGTTTTCTTCCCAAGGGATATTTCGAACCAGTCCTTCCCGGATAATTTCATCATCATCAACGATCAATAGCGTTCCGACTTGATTCATCGAACTCTCCTCCTGTCGATGTTAATTCTTGAAACGGCAGTCGAACCAAAATACGTGTATAGCGACCCTCTTCACTGCTAATGGTAAGTCCATACCCCGGACCAAAGTGGAGCCGCAAACGTTCGTTCACATTCCGCAATCCAAAAGTCATTGGGTTTTCCGCAATATCAGGGGCGTTAAGTGATTTATGAAGCTGTTCGAGACGAGATTTTTCGATTCCAGCTCCATCATCATAAACTTCAATCACAGCCTCTCCTCCATCCCGGTAACCGGAAATCCGGAGCAACCCTTTACTGGGTTTATTTTTAATTCCATGATAAATCGAATTTTCAACTAGGGGTTGCAAAGTCAATTTGATAATCTTGCAATTCATAATCTCTTCA
>DNPQ01000560.1 GCA_003501335.1 Bacillota bacterium | reverse complement strand
GGGAATCAAAGGTGAATGAAATATTTAAAGACGAGCCAAAAATGACAAAAGCTGCCGGCAAGCACGAATAGATGGAATATTTCGTGAAAGCCGAACCATTTGGCGTTTTTAAACGGCCATTTGAGGGCGTAAATCACCGCGCCGACCATATAGAAAAAACCGCCGGCCATCAGCCAAAGGACACCGGCCCATTGTACATTTTTAACCAGCGGCCAGAAGGCGATAGCGACCAACCAACCCATAAGAACATAAATTAAAGTCGACAGCCAACGGGGCGCTTTATAAAAAGTATGAAAGGCTACACCCAGGATGGCACAAGCCCAAATCACACCGAACAGGCTCCAGCCCCAGGCTCCCCGTAAAGGTACCAGGCAAATGGGAGTATAAGTACCGGCTATCAGGATATAAATCATCATATGGTCGATATTTTGCAGGATCTTTTGCCATTTCTCCGGCACCGGCAGCATATGATAAAAGGCGCTGGCTGCATATAACAGGATAAGACTGGCGCCGAAGATGCTGAAAGATACGACATGCCATACAGTACCGATCATGCTCGCATAATAGACTAATAAAACGAGGCCCGCAATAGAAAGAAACATTCCGAATAGATGAGTGAGGCCGCTGACCGGGTCGCGCAGTTTGAATTTCATTTTTTTCCTCCAAAAATGGTTATTAGCTGATATTACCGGTCAGCGAATTGTTCATAAAAATTCCGCCAACTTTCATTCTTCGCCTCTATGGACGCCAACCCTCATTCTATCTTTCTCCCTGAAGGGAGAAACGAACTGCATTGATAGTAGGTCTTTTAGTAGGTCTTTGAACATAAAGGCTTCGTAGCTTAAGCCTTCGTTCCTCCCTACCAGGGAGGAAGCAAGTAGGAGGGTTGATAGACAAAATCATAAAAAGCGCCAGCCTGCTAAAGGCTGGGTATTGTCAAAGGTAACAAAAATTCCATTCTTTTGTAAAAGATTAAAAAAGCTTGGATGGCTTTGTTAGGTATTTATTCTTTTTTCTACATAAGCTTATTATTACCTGCATTGATTCATAATAATTTAAGGCTGTTTTTTGCGGCTTTGTGAAGCTCCAGACCTATTTTCCATTCAAAATTACTTCCGGATTCCTGAGGAAGAGCTAATCATGGTAAATAGCCTTAAAATTGGCATAAAGGTTTATTATGGGATTTGACCGATTTTGGGTTTAGGGTGGATTTCTAGTAAAATAGATATTCCTGTAAAGAAAAGCCTCTAGAAAGCCATAATAAAGTTGAGATAAAAGGAGAACCCCATGCCTGCCCACGAACATCCTGCCTACCGTGCAGAAGTTGAACATTTGGATTATACCCTGAAATATGTGGAGAAAAGCATCATCAACAATGCTTTCAAGCGAAAACGGGTCGGTCAGGAAGTTGCTCAGCTTGACCGGAGATATATGGATGGCAATAGCCAGGACTTTATCGATTTGATGGTGAATAACCAAATTTTAAGCGGCACTGATCTGAAACTCCGCAATTTGGAGACTGCCCTGGAGAAACCATATTTCGCCCGGATCGATTTTCATGAAAACGGCAAACCGGAAAAAGAAGAACTTTATATCGGAAAAATGTGTTTGACCCGGGATGAGGATCAAAAGTTGATCATCGTAGACTGGCGGGCGCCGGTGGCCAATATGTATTATGAGAGCCGCTTGGGAGATGCCGGTTATGATTGCCCAGACGGAAAAATTCAAGGCCAATTATCGCTGAAAAGACAGTTCTCCATCGATAAAGGACAATTGGCGGAGATGTTCGATATCGATATTACCACCAATGACCAATTTTTGCAGTCTTACTTGGGAGCCAGCGCCGATAACCGTTTAAAAGATATTGTTTCTACCATTCAGGCCGAACAGAACCGGGTTATCCGGGCGGATATGAAACGGCCCTTGCTCGTCCAGGGAGTGGCCGGCAGCGGTAAAACAACCATTGCCTTGCACCGGATCGCTTATCTGATTTATAATTTCGGCCAGTCCTTTATGCCGGAAAACTTCATGATCATTGCCCCGAACCGGCTTTTTTTGAATTATATTTCGGAGGTTCTGCCGGAACTTGGCGTTGAACGGGTCAAACAGACAACTTTTGAGGACTTTGCCCGGGAGGTTATTGCCGAAAAATATCAGGTGAAAGATCCCAATGAAAAGCTGTTGCGATTTGTGGAGCAAAATTTAAATGAGCAGCAAATCGCAGAGAATGAACTGATCAAACAGGCGTCGATGGTGAAGTCGGGTTTGCGTTTCAAAGATTTTTTGGATTATTTTCTAAAACAGCTCGAAGACAAATTGATGCCTGCCAATGATTTCGGCTTTGAAGATAAAGTGCTCTACAAAAATGAGGATATCCGCCGGCTGTTTTTTCGGGATTACCGTAGTTGGCCCATTTATAAACGGGTGGAACAAATCAAAAAACATTTTCATAGGCGGCTCAAAGAGTGGCAGGGGGATGCGGCCATTTCGTTAAATAATGAGTGCCGCGTGGCTATCGATAGGTTAAAAATGAACGAAATAGACAGCCCGGAGCGCCAAGCCAAAATAATCGATTTAATCGACAGCAAAAACGAAAGACTGACACGGCTTAAAAGTTTTGCTGGCGGGGGGGCGAAGGCTTACTTCAAACAGGTCCCCTTTCGGAATGCCCTGGAGTGTTATTGGGATTTCCTGGCCAATCCCCTTTATTTCAAGGCTGCGGCCGAAGGCAAGTTGAAGCCGGAGCTTATTTCGTGGCTGCGGGAGCTAACGTTGGAGAACTTGAACAAAGGCCAATTGGAGCTGGAAGATCTTGCCCCGGTGATGTATATCAAATACCGTCTGGAAGGCTTAAGCGAGAAGATCAAGGTCAAACACGTAGTCATCGATGAGGCCCAGGATTTCAATACTTTTCAGTTTTATACCATGCGCCAGATGATTAAGGACAGTTCTTTTACGATTTTGGG
>DNPQ01000034.1 GCA_003501335.1 Bacillota bacterium | reverse complement strand
ATTAACCCGGAAGGTATCATAAAAAGAACGATTCGCCATCTTCACCTGTAATTTGGCATCAAGAATCAAAAACGGCTCGCGGACAGTTTCGATAATGGCAGTGTAATCACGGGCTTCTTGCGCTTGGGTTAGATTTATTTTAAGGGTATCAATATTAAAGAGGGTAATGACGACCCCGTCAATTTTATTTTCTAAAGTTCTGTATGGGCGGATACACATGGAGTACCAACGGCCGGACCGGTCTTGGACCTCTTTTTCAAAAGTTATCAGGGTGTCCATAACCTCAAGAATTATTTTTTCCAGATGAGGCAGATCGATATTGGGTTTAATATCACTAAAGGGTCTGCCAACATCCGAAGGAATAAAATTGAGGATCTTTTCAGCCATCGGAGTAAAACGCCTAATCCGTAAATCATTTCCCAAAATTACAATGGGAAGATTGATACTGCTGAGTAAATTACTTAAATCATTATTGACTTGCGCCAGTTCCAGATTCCGTTGTTGCAATTCACCATTCACAGTGGTTAATTCCTCATTCGTTGCCTGAAGCTCTTCTTTAGCAGTTTCCATTTCTTCATAGGTGCTCTGTAATTCTTCATTACTGGATTGAATCTCCTCATTGGTAGCGTGGAGTTCCTCATTGGCGGTTTCCCGCTCTTCAATAATGGATTGCTGATATTCAATGGTGGCGGCTAATTCTTGTTTTATGCGGCTAAGTTCATAATCCTTAGAGTCCGGTTTTACCTTTTTAAATAAGCCCGTGTTCAATTTGACGACATCTTCAAAAACAATCAAAAAGTAGGTTTCTTCAATGTCAGGCACCTTAAAAGGAAAAACTTCAATCGTAACGTATTGTTTTTGCTTGTTATTTTTGAATGAAATATTCTCACGTCTAACCGGACAATATCCTTCTCGGACCTGCTGAATCGCATTGCATAATTCAGTTACTACATCAGCCCGTACCATTTTTAACAGGTTAAAACTTGCCGCGCCGGGAGCGGGATCAAGGTAGAGACGGGTCTGGCCCCGGAATTGTAATATATCCAGATTATCATTAATTACCACAGCATTCGGCGCATATTTGGCCAAAATGATCCGATCGGCTGCTTTTTGGACATCCAAATCTTGCAATAAACCATTTCTTACAGTATCCATTTTTCGATTATCCTCCAATACAGTTGCTGCCAATCCACTGGAACCGGGGGATAAATCGAAATTAAGCGGAGTTGGAAGGGACTTTTTAAGATAAATTTTATTCTTTTTATCGAGTAAAGTAAATAAGTCGGCAAAAAAGCCGATACTTTCCGATGAACCAAGCATTAAATAGCCGGCTGGTTTTAAAGCATAATGAAAAAGGGGTATCACTTTTCGTTGTAAAATGGGCCCAAAATATATCAAAACATTCCGGCAACTAATCAAATCGATTTGGGAAAACGGCGGATCTGAAAATACATTTTGAGGAGCAAAAATACACCAATCACGAATTTCTTTATTGATTTGATAGCCACTCTTTATTTTGGTAAAAAACCGAGCCCGCCGCTCCCGGCTAACGTCTTTGGTAATATTTTCGGGATAAATTCCCCGCCGGGCAATATCAATTACCTTTGAGTTGATGTCGGTGGCAAAAATTTGGACCCCAATGGTAATGCTCTGATCCTCTAAATATTCTGCTAAAGATATGGCAATCGAGTACGCTTCCTCACCGGTGGAGCATCCGGGCACCCATATTCTAATCCCGGAGTTTGGAAGCGCTTCCTTAACAAAATTGGGGAAAACTTGATTTTTCAACTCATGAAAGGTTAGCGGTTCCCGAAAGAAATTCGTTACATTGATCAAGATATCTTGCGAGAGAGCTGTTAGCTCAGTTGGGTTCTTCTTCAGGTAGGCAATATAATCCGCAAAGCTTTCAATCCTCTTTAATCCCATACGCCGGATAATGCGCCGTTTTACAGTGGTTTGCTTATAATGGGCAAAATCTATTTTATTGGCTTTATATAATAAACTCAATATTTCGGCCAGCTTACCCTGTTCATCAAGGGATGTTTTAAAGGATGCGGCCAGTTGCTCCAAAGGCAAATTTTGATCCGTTATTTTTTTTATTTTAGCTTTGCTAAAACTTGCTTTTGTAATAACCCAATGCTTAAACACTACATTATCTCCTAATCTCCTAAAGCCTTGGATATCGGAGTCCATCTAAGGAATGTTAATGGCGCTAGATGGTCGTTATAATCCCTGGTAAGCCATATGAACAGTCAACTTTGACGAAACCCTTATTGACTGGACTGGTAAAAACATTATATCACACCGGAAAGATAATCTTTTTGGTATTTTCTTGAGTGCTTTTAGCCGCTTGGTATTCAACTTTCAAATAAAAAAAGAAGCCGGGACGACTCCCGGCTTCCTTGGAAACGATTAACCCAACATTGCTTTCAAATCCGCTTCCGGCGTAGAAATGGGTTTGATACTGAACTGCTCCACCAAAATATTTAAGACATTGGGTGAGATGAAGGCGGGCAGTGTCGGCCCCAGATAGATGTTTTTGATCCCCAGCGCCAGCAAGGTTAGGAGGATACAAACCGCCTTCTGTTCATACCAGGAAATTACCAAGGTCAACGGCAACTCATTGACGCCGCAATCAAAGGCGTTCGCCAATGCCAAGGCCACCTGAATCGCGGAATAGGCATCGTTGCATTGGCCCATATCCATGATCCGGGGCAGGCCGCCGATGGTCCCAAGGTCCAGATCATTAAAACGGTATTTGCCGCAGGCCAGTGTCAATACCACCGTATCCTTGGGGGTTTGCTTCACAAAATCAGTATAGTAGTTCCGGCCTGGTTTCGCGCCATCACAACCGCCCACCAGGAAAAAATGTTTGATGGCTCCGGATTTTACCGCCTCAATTACTTTATCAGCCACACCAAGGACGGTGTTGCGCCCAAACCCGGTCATCAACTCATGACCGCCGTTAATCCCGGTCAATTTCTGGGTTTCGTTAAAACCGCCCAATTCCAATGCCTTTTGGATCACCGGACGAAAGTCTTTTTTACCGTTCACCTCCGGAATATGGGATAGCTCAGGGTAACCTACCATTGCCGTAGTAAATACCCGGTCGGCATAGGAAGCTTTCGGCGGCATCAGACAATTGGTGGTAAAGAGAAATGCTCCCGGAACGCCGTCAAACTCTTTCTGCTGATTCTGCCAGGCCGTACCGAAGTTACCTTTCAGATGCGGGTAT
>DNPQ01000345.1 GCA_003501335.1 Bacillota bacterium | reverse complement strand
CTATCGGAAACCAGCACCTCAAGGGTAAATTTAATTATGTAATATTTATGTTATTTTATGCCTCTATAGTTGACAAACTGTTAGGGATCCATATATAATTTTGTTAGATTAATCGATCAAAAAAAGTTTTTAAAAAAGGTGAATCCAAAGGTAAAGAGGAATATTCAAAAGAACAATGGATGGGGGGCGGTTGGAGGCTTATTTTTCTATCGTTGAACCATTGCATAAATTAAGGAGGCTTTGTTAAATGAGAAAATTGTCAAAAGCAGGTTTGTTATTCATCTGTATTGCCTTAATTGCTGTGGGGGTAAGCGCCGGTTATGCAGCAGATTCCAAATTTAAAGTTGCTTTTATGTATGTGGGTCCTGTTGGTGATGCCGGTTGGACTTTTTCCCATGATTTAGGCCGTAAATATTTAGCGAAAACGCTCCCCAATGTGGAAACCACCTTTGTGGAATCCGTCCCTGAAGGCGCCGATGCTGAACGTGTTTTGGCCGATTTAGCGGAAAAGGGCAACAAAGTAATTTTTGCAACCAGTTACGGATATATGGATCCGGTGATCAAAGTGGCTGCCCGTTATCCCAATGTCGTCTTCATGCATTGCAGTGGTTATAAAACCGCCAAAAATGCCGGAACTTACATGGACAGAGATTATGAAGGCCGTTATCTCGGTGGTGTTGCTGCCGCCAAATATATTAAGAGTAACTTGGTCGGTTATGTAGCGGCATATCCCACACCGGAAGTTGTTCGCTGCATCAATGCTTTCACCTTAGGCGCTCAGTCCATTAATCCTCAAGTTAAAGTCAAAGTTGTCTGGACTAATACTTGGTATGATCCGGCTGCTGAAAAGGCTGCCGCTATGAGCTTAATTAATGCCGGCGCCGGTTTTATCACGATGAATCAAGATACTCCTGCCGCGACTCAGGCCGCTGAGGAAAAAGGTTTATATGCTGTCAGTAACGACAGCGATATGCGCGCTTTCGCTCCGAAGGCTATCATTACCGGCCAGGTCGGTAACTGGGGTCCTTATTATGTGAAATTGGTTAAATCCGTAATGAATAAGACCTGGAAATCAAGCCAATATTGGGGCGGTTTAAAGGATGGCATGGTTGGACTTTCCCCTTATGGCTCAATGGTAACCCCGGATGTGAAAAACTTGGTTGAAAAGAAAAAGGCCGCTTTAATGAAGGACGACTGGGCAGTATTCGCCGGCCCGATCAAAGATCAAAGCGGAAATATCAAAGTCAAAGCCGGACAAAAGATGACCGATCAGGAAATGGCGTCTTTCAACTGGTTTGTACAGGGTATTGAAGGAACCATTCCCAAGCAATAATGTTTTAGTAACCACTGATGGATGTATCTACCGGCGGTAACTGGGCGTTCGACAGATACCGCCGGTATTTATTAAGAATGATGGATTATCCTGTAAGGAAAATCGATTGGCAGCGATTTTGGATAGTGTCTGTATTCAAGATCAAATATGATAAAGGGATGATAGCATGGGCGCCATTCCAATGGTTGAAATGATTAAGATTACCAAGAAATTTCCGGGGGTTATTGCTAATGACGGAGTGTCTTTTGCAGTAAACGCCGGAGAGGTTCATGCTTTACTCGGAGAAAATGGCGCCGGCAAAAGCACTTTAATGAGTGTATTGACCGGATTATACCGGCCGGATACCGGTGAAATTAGAATCAGCGGCAAAAAAGTGGAATTATTATCGCCGCGGGATGCCGTACATAATGGTATCGGCATGGTTCACCAGCACTTTAAATTGGTACCGCCCTTTACGGCGGCGGAAAATATCATGCTGGGTTTGCATGGTTTAAAAGAGATCTACAATGTAAAAAAAATCGAAGCTGAAATCTTAAAATGTTCTGAGCAATATGGTTTAGCCATCGACCCTCATGCCAAGATTTGGCAGCTTTCTGTGGGGGAGCAGCAAAGAGTGGAAATCGTGAAGATGTTAGTCCGGGGAGCGGAAATCCTTATTTTGGATGAACCGACAGCAGTACTTACACCTCAAGAATCAGCCGAACTTTATAAAACATTACGGAGTATGGCTAGTCACAACAAGGCAGTCATTGTCATCTCTCATAAAATGAATGAAGTCATGGAAAACACCGATAATATCACAGTTCTGCGGGACGGCAAAAATGTCGGTACGGTTCAAACCGGTTTAACCACTGAAACGGAACTGGCTAAAATGATGGTTGGACGTGATATTATACGTAAAATAGAGAAGGAAAAGTTTCCCAAAGGGGGCCGGGTTTTAGAGGTTCAGAATATTTCGGCCATTGGGGATCGCGGGCGGTTGACCCTGAAAAAGGTATCTTTGAAAATCAAGGCCGGAGAAATTTTGGGCATTGCCGGGGTGGCTGGTAACGGCCAAAAGGATTTGGCTGAAGTCATTGCCGGACTCAGGCAGGTGAAAAGCGGGCAAATGTTCATCGGAGAACAAAACTGCACCGGCACCAGTTGCCAGAGATTAATTGACGCCGGGGTAAGCTATATCCCGGAAGACCGGATGACCACCGGCCTGGTTCCTAATTTGAATGCTTTTGAAAATATGGTATTAAAAAGTTACCGTCAGATGCAGGGTTGGTTTATCAATTGGGCGAAAAT
>DNPQ01000499.1:5200-6483 GCA_003501335.1 Bacillota bacterium | reverse complement strand
GGAAGAAAGCCCAGACTTTCCAGACGCGCTAAAATGTTATTTTTAAAAAGGAGACGCATGACGACTTTCTCGCCAAAGATGGTCGGAATAGAGGATACCCGGATATCGATGGGTGAATTTTCAACTTTCATCTGAATCCGTCCATCCTGGGGTATGCGTTTTTCAGCGATATTCATCCCGGAAATGATTTTAATGCGGGAGATAATGGTGGCTTGGGTATTTTTCGGGGAAGTCATAAACTGTTTTAACTTGCCGTCCACCCGGTAACGGATTGATAAGTCGCCGTCCGTGGGTTCCAGGTGGATATCACTGGCATGTTCCTTAACTGCCTGCGTAATGATTAAATTGACCAAGCGGACGATGGGCGCATCATCAACCGCTTGGGAAGTATCGGTTTCCGGCTCGGTCTGCTCATCAATTTCGATATCCAGATCTTTAAAAACTTCTTGAAATGAGCTGTTGACACCGTAGTACTGGTTAATCGCCCGGTTTAGATCATCTTCAATCACGATAAACGGAATGATATCCATTTTTAAAGTGAGCCTTAGTTCATCAAAAACAGCAACATTGGTTGGGTCTAACATCCCCAATGCCAAGTGGTTTCCTTGTTTTTCAACCGGAAAGACATGGTATTTCCTGGCGACCTGTTCAGGAACTAGCCTTAAGACTTCCGGATCAATTCTTCGTTTCGCCAAAATAACGTGGGGAATCCCCAGCTGGAATTCGAGTACCTCAATTAAAATGCTTTCCGATAGATAACCTTTTTTGACAAAAATTTCTCCCAATGGCCGTTTGGTTCTGCGGTGCTCTGCTAAACCCTCCTCAAGTTGATTGGAGGTAATATAACCGTTATTGATCAAGATGTCGCCAAGTCGTTGCCTTTGTTTATTAACCATCATCGTTTTCATTTCCATTCTTTTATTTTGAAATGAACTGCCAATAAAAGCGCTAACAACTAAGCAAAATATTTTTTTGGATTAAATTTTAAATAATTAAAAAAAGTAATTATGTAAATATTTGTATATACTTATTTTACCAAAATAGATTTTATATGTCAAATAATTTATTAAATATTTTGTTTTATTATCAATATTTTTTTAAGTAATACTTTTCTTGATCATATTAATAAAAAAATAATGCCAAAAAGTTAAACTTCCATAATTGTAATGTGATATAATTATTGGGTAATATTCAAGATTATGAAAATGAAAAATATTTAAATACCATATTTGTATATTATTAAGGAGGGATAATACAAGTGGATTCGGTTATTGAGTGTTATC
>DNPQ01000499.1:0-4871 GCA_003501335.1 Bacillota bacterium | reverse complement strand
CGGCAGGGACGATTTATGCGTTACTGGGAACGAACGGCGCTGGTAAAACCACATTAATCAGGACGTTGCTCGGGTTAATTCCAAAATCAAGCGGTGAGGTAAGAGTCCTTGGCGCGGAGCCATATAAAATAGGGCCCCGGTTAAGGCAAAGAATCGGATATGTCTCTGAGGAACAGGGGCTTTACAATTGGATGACTGTGGCCGAGATCATCAAGTTTTGTAAATCATTTTATTCGCAATGGAATGACCGTTTGATCAATCGATACTTGGTACAATTTAATTTGGACCGGCGGGCTCGGATCGGGACGTTATCGAAGGGGCAAACTGTTAAACTGGCCCTCTTACTTACCATCGCGCCCGAACCGGAGCTGTTAATACTGGATGAACCGATGAGCGGTTTGGATCCCTTGGCCCAGTATGAGTTTTTGCAAGTAGTCATCCGCGAAATCAATTTGGAAGGTAGAACCGTCTTTTTCTCCACTCATAATCTGGCGGATGTCGAAACAGTTGCCAAACAGATAGCCATTGTCAATGACGGAGTCATCCGGGCTGCGGGTGGGATCACTGAAGTTTGCAGCCAGATCAAAAAAATAAGGTTAATGCGGCAACCCCTTGATGTAGTGCAGGAATTACAAAAAATTGGAGTCGTTGTCTGTGACAATTCAGGAGAAAAAGCTCTGTTGATCGCAGCGGATGCTAGTGACCGGATAGCCGTTACTGGGGAGAATATCCCGGCAGTAGTAAACTCTACCACCCAGCCGGTCTCACTTCAAGAAGCCTTCTTGTACTTTTGTGCGGGAGGTAGCCGATAATGAGCAGCGCTACACAATCTTTATTAGGAAAGGAATTAAAGCAGAATTACATCATTTATGGTTTATCCGTTATTTTTTTGGCTGGGGTGTGGCTGATTCATTGGCAATACTTCGGATTCGTTCCAAAAGATTGGGCTCAAATACTGGTTGTTAGCATACCGGTGGCTTTAGCCGGAGCCTATGGTTTACAAGCGTTTGATTTGGAAGAAAACTATCGCACCCGGGACTTTTTATTGTCAAGGCCGTTAACCGTAGCCAGCATTATCTGGACTAAGTATCTTTGCGGGCTGGTTATTTTACTTTTTTTTACAATACTCTGGTTATGGGCTTTATTGCCGGCGGCGGTTAGATTTCCCGTCTTTACAGATTTTCAATCTTTTTGGGGCAGCGCTTTTTTAGCCATGGTGATTTTAATATATTCAACTTGTTTCAGTGCGGGTGTTTTCATCAAAGGGCCTAAAAAGCTGCTGTTTGGGATCATACTGAATTTATTGGTTTTGCCATGGTTTTTCTTTTGCTGGTTGAAGCTTTTGAGTTTATTTTACTTTTACCCGGCTACGATGGACTATCCGGTCTTGGCGTATATGGTGGTTTTTGTAGTGACTTTGGGATTAATGATTGTTATCATCGGTTTTTTTCAGAGGCTGACTCAATTGTTTTTACAAAACACCTTTTTTGAAATGGGGAAAAAATCGATAATAATTTATTTGAGTGTTATAATTTTTTTGCCTTTGCTCAGCTGGACCAGCAACGCAGTCTGGCAACCGACGATTTGCCCGTTTCATTCTTTATGGTCGAGTCTTTTTTCGTCTGAAGAATGGTTTATTGCTTCACAAGGCGCTGAACAGCCCGGGGGAGATATGTACGCTCTGGCTGATTACAGGGGCAGGATAGGGCTTACCCGTAAAAATGAAAAGCCCAGTGTGATTTATCAGGGGGAACATACGGTTAATCAATTGTCCCAAATCGTCTGGGCGCCGGATGGGAAGAAGATCGCTTTTTTTGAAAATGGCCGGATTAAAGTAATGACGCTGGCCACCCGGCAATTATGGCCGGGTCCCCAGGGCGATATTCCATTTTGGTCGGCAGATGCCAATCAAATGCTGATTATTAAGAAAATAAGCGCCAAGGATCCGCGAGATACGGCAGCTAATTTTCAGATTTTTTTAGTTGACTTTTTGCAGGGAACGGGCATTAATTTAGGAAGCTTGGCCGCTGCAATAGACCCTCTTGCTTGGGATTCAGTTCATCATAATATTCTGTTTGTCGATGAAGACTGGCAGTTATTATTAATGAATATGCGCGACCGCAAATTACAGGTACTTAATTTGCCAATTCGCCGGCTTTCGGAAAAGATTTTTTTTAAGGAGATCATTTCACCTCCATTGGGCCGGTCGGTCTTCCGAGTGGCAGTTTTTAGTTTCAGTCCCGTTTTAAAAAAGCCGCTGCCTTACAATGTCTATTTATACGATTTCGATTCCAGGTTCAATAAAGTCTCTTATGTTTCGGTTTTGAAGGGGTTGAGTTATCTTGATTTGGTTATTTCACCGACTGCTAACAATGCTTTGGCCGGTGTGGGAAAGGGAATTTACCGGATGATCCAAATGCCGGCGAGGGAGGGTCGATAATGCTTGCAGCTTTCAATTTGCCCCTGAAAACTGGTTCTCAATGGTTCCTTTTATTAATTAAGGAGCTAAAAAAGAATCGTTTTTCCTTTTTAGCTCCTTTACCGTTATTTGTCTTTTTTATTGGCTTTCTAAAAATTCATCATCAATTTCAATTTGAATTGGGAGTATCCGGGACCTGGTCTTTTATCGTGGTGTCAATCATCATGGCCATGATATATGGCTTGCAATGTTTTAGTGATGAAGCGGATCATAAGACGCTTGATTTTATTCTGACCCGTCCGGTTTCACCCTATTTAATTATTATGATAAAGTATTGGCTGAGTTTTTTGGTGCTGTTTGGCTGGTTTATTTTGTTTCGGATTTTTTTGGCGCTTAATTTAACAAAAATACCTTTGCCGGATGGAATCGGCATAGAATGGCTTTATCTGGCTCTGGCGATTGTTTATGGAATGAGTTTTTTGGCTGGTTTAATCAATAAGGGACTGGAACGTTTTTTTGTGATTACCGTGATGACTGGTTTGATAGTGGGGGTAAGCTATTATTTATGGAAAAAGGTCTTTGAATTAGCAGCGGCGAATTATTATTGGCCGGATATTCCTCCGTATTTAGAGAATTTTTTGGCGAAAACATTGCCTCTTTATTTAACTATTTTGGGCCTGGCAACTCCTTTTGTCGGGGCTATTTGGTATTTGCGCAGCCGAGTCAGGCTATGGAACTTTAAGCCCGCCTGGGGTTTACTAGGGTTTTGGTTGGGAACCTTTCTTTTGATTATGAGCGCTCAGAATATACTTGCTCCGCCACTTTGGCCGGATGAAAATGTTATATCTGGAGATTGGCGCGATCAAAGCGGGATTGTATTGGCCGGGCCGGTTGAATGGCGGCCGCAATTTTTAAATAAAACGCATCAGGCAATTTGCCGGTTAACCCTTTCCCGGCCCGGACATAAACCACGGGTGATTTATAAAGGTATCAATCTTAACGCACCCAGTTTTTCGCCCGACGGGAAAACCATTGCTTTTTCGGAAAATGGCCGCTTGCAGCTTTATGATATCAAGAGTCAAAAGATAAGAAAATTTGGGCGGGGGGAACTGGCAACCTGGTCTGAAGACGGCAAGAAAATAATTTATGCCGAAAAAATCGGGCAAAACGGTTTGAGTCAGTTATTTCTATTAAATCTCCATAATGGCCAAAAAGCGCGTCTATCGATGCCCCCTTGCAATATGGCCGGTTTAGCCTGGGATTCCCTACGAAATCATCTCTATATTTTTGGTTTTGACAGGGAACTGGAATGCTTGGACTTAAAAACCAAACAAGTACGGGGTCGTTCTTTTGAAAAGGATGTCCAACCCCAGCTCTTTGGGATTATTCATTCTTCCTTGAAGCTGAGCCGCAAGGCCGATTTGCTGTTGATAGGCCAAGTTTTTGATCAGACCTTACGGATTTTTGCCCTTGACTTAAGGAATGGAAAGGTAACTTTAGCACAGGAGAAAGATGATTTTCGGTTGAAAACCAATGGGCCGATTTTGATGAATGATAATTTTACTGCTTTAATTTATCAAAGATTAGACGGGTCTTTTGGTTATGAAGCGACATATAGTAAGGTGGAAGAAAGTCACCATCACTATGAAGGTGCGAGCGAAGAGGATTAATGGAGCATTAGTCATGTTTTTTGAAGCTAAAAAGTTAAAAATTATTGACATAAATTTTAAAACCTGTTAAAATAGTATACCTTGACATTATCAGACCAGAGAGGTACAATAAGGATGTAATTCTTTTCTGGGAGGAAAATGATGTTTAACATCGGTGATAAAGTAGTTTATCCAATGCACGGAGCTGGAGTTATTGAGGATATTGAGGAAAAAGAGATATCCGGTGAGAAACTACAGTATTATATTATAAAGTTACCGATGGGCGAAATGAAGGCAATGGTGCCGATGAATAAAGTCAAAGAAGTCGGTTTAAGACAGGTTATTGAGGAAGACGATGTCTTAAAAGTCTTCGAAGTCTTAAAAGGCGAATCATCCAATATGCCTTTGAATTGGAATCATCGTTATCGGGCAAATCTGGAGAAAATTAAGAGCGGAAGCATTTTTGAAGTGGCTGAGGTTGTCCGCAATTTATCTTCACGGGACCACCAAAAGGGACTTTCAACTGGAGAAAAGAAGATGCTCGAAAATGCCAGAAGGATTTTGCTCAGCGAATTGGTTTTGGCTAAAAATGTAGCTGAAAATAATATGGTTGAAATTTTAGAAGGTTATTTAAGCTAATTTGATTTTTGAATCAAAAAGAATAGGGTATTTTATGGGGCTGCCTTCACATTCAATGAGGCAGCCCTCATTTTATTTTTTATTAAATCGGGGATAACTTTACCATTATTCGGCAATAATATTTAAAAAAGGGAGGTATAGGATTGCCGAAACGTGGTTGGATT
>DNPQ01000472.1 GCA_003501335.1 Bacillota bacterium | reverse complement strand
CGGCTATTTTGGAAGTAACTGTAAGCCCATATCTTGTAAAGCTGTTGGGTACAAAATTAATCCATATTTAAATTGCATGGTTGTTTAAAAATAATTGAAACGGGGGATTTTAAATGGCTGAAGTTCAAGCGACTACAACAATGGAAAAAATTGTTTCGCTGGCAAAACGGCGGGGATTTATCTTCCAATCAAGTGAAATCTATGGCGGAATAAATAGTTGTTGGGATTATGGTCCACTCGGTGTGGAATTAAAAAACAATGTGAAACAGGCATGGCGCCGTAAGGTTATTCAAGAACGCGATGATATGGTGGGAATCGATGCCGCTATTTTAATGCATCCCAAAGTTTGGGAGGCCAGCGGCCATGTGGCCGGCTTTTCGGACCCGATGGTTGACTGTAAATCCTGTAAACAACGCTTTAGGGCCGATCACTTGGAGGGAGATAAATGTCCGGCTTGTGGTGGAGAGCTAACGGAAGCCCGCCAATTCAATTTAATGTTCAAGACTCATATGGGTCCGGTGGAGGATAATGCGGCAGTGGTTTATTTAAGGCCTGAAACTGCCCAGGGTATTTTTGTTAACTTCAATAACGTTTTAACGACTACTCGGATGAAGTTACCTTTTGGCATTGCCCAGGTGGGTAAATCATTTCGAAATGAAATTACGCCCGGTAATTTTACTTTCCGGACCCGGGAATTTGAACAAATGGAGATCGAATATTTCGTTAAACCCGGAACGGATGAACAAATTCACCAGGAATGGCTTAAGCAGCGTTTTCAATGGTATTTAAATTTGGGATTAACCAAGGAAAGGCTACGGCTCAGGGAACATGAGAAAGATGAGCTGGCCCATTATGCCAAGGCTTGTTATGATATTGAGTATTTCTTCCCGATGGGATGGTCTGAACTTGAGGGCATTGCCAACCGGACGGATTTTGACTTGACCCAGCATTCTAAATTCAGTGGTCAGCGCATGGATTATTTTGATCAGGAAGCCAATGAACATTTTATTCCCTATGTCATTGAACCTTCAGCCGGAGCCGACCGTGGCACATTGGCGTTCTTGTTGGACGCTTATCATGAAGAACCCGATAAGGATGAGATCCGGGTCGTTTTAAAACTTCATCGGGCGTTGGCGCCCTATAAAGTGGCCATCCTGCCGTTATCAAAGAAAGAACCGCTACTTGAGATAGCGGGCGGCATTGAAAAAGAATTGCGCAAATATTGGATGGTTGATTATGATGATTCAAAGGCCATTGGACGTCGCTACCGCCGTCAGGATGAAATTGGTACTCCTTATTGCGTCACGATTGATTTTCAAACCGTCGAAGACAAAGCGGTAACGGTAAGAGACCGGGATACTATGGAGCAAGAGCGGATTCCCATTGCCGATTTAAGTCGATATTTGATGGATAAGTTGGCCTGGTAAAATGGATTGAGCGTGGTTTGTTGCTATTTAATTTCCAAAAGTATTTTTTGAGGGGGTCTCAGTAATGACTGGGACTCTTTTTTTATTGCCAATAAGACTTATCGAATTGGATGAGCCAATCTATAATCCTAAATTCTTAGGGAAAGTATTTGACAAAATTAGTTAACTATATTAAAATTAAATGTAGGAAAAGATTATTCTTTTGGAAATGGATCATGATAAAACCGGCCAAGGTATTATGATTCAAAGATAAACATAGGGAGGCATTTAATATGACGGATTTAAAGGAAGTCTTTGAAGCAAGACGTTCAGTTAACTTTTTTGATAAGCAGAAAGGATTGGACGAACAGGTATTACAAAACATCATCAACCTGGCGACTTTAGCACCGTCGGCTTTTAATCTTCAGCCGTGGCAAATTATAGCTGTCAAGACTGATGAGGCTAAAAAACGTTTATATCCTTTGGCAAGCAATCAGCCTAAAATTTTGGATGCGCCGGTTACCTTGATCATTATTGGTGATAGAGCCGGATATGAGAAAGATAATCCGGCCTGGTCGGATCTGGAAAAGATGCTTGGAAATAAAGAAGCTTTAGAAAAAACCCAACAGTTTGCTTACGCCCTCTATGGGACCACTCCGGAACGTAAAATTAAATTTGCTGAGAGTAATGCCGGTTTGCTTGCTGCTTCCATCATGTATGCCGCCAAATATTTTGGAGTCGAATCCCATGCCATGAGTGGTATTGATTTTGAGGGTATTCATAAAGAATTTAAGTTGGGAACGGATAAAGAAGTAGTTATGTTAATAGCTCTGGGATATTTTGATGAGTCAAAGACACTTTATCCCCGGAGATTTCGTAAGAATTTTAAAGATATGGTCCAAGTCGTCTGAGAGGAGGCCGCTCACGTTTTATATTGGAGTTTCATAGAAAAGCCTCCAGTTAATCCTGGGGGCTTTTCTATGAAACGCTAAGACCGGTAAATTGTCGAGGAATGATTCGATCCAGACTTAAAATGAAAAGGTACGATATTGTTTTTATAATATATTACCAGGGAATAGAAGGTTTTTTGTAAATGATAATGAATTTTATTAATAAAGTGGATTATTTGGGTTAACTTTAAAAAATGATATGATTTTAAAAATGATAAGATGAAAAATAAATTTTATACTTTTTAGGAAATTTTTGGGTTTACATATTTTTATCTGTTTTGATGAAGCAGGGCATTGCCCGGACGTCGTAGATTTGTACGCCAATTTCTGAAGTCATAACAAATTCGGATTCTAAATCACAATAGTAGATGAAATTGATAATTTTTATACTAAATTGATGAATAGGGTGTGTTGGATGACTGATCTGCAAAAGTTGAAAGAAATGGGCAGTATAAGATTGATTAAGGCCAATGATTATGTATTCAAGCAAGGTGAAACGGGTAATGAAATGTATATCATCTTATCCGGCCGGGTTGTGATAACAGTAAATACATCGAGTGGCTCGCCATTCACGATATCACGCCTTGGGATGGGAGATTTTTTGGGCGAGATGGCTCTGGTTGATGGTTTGCCACGCAATGTTTCAGCAATGGCCGAAACGGATACCACGGTGATTGGCATCACCAAAGATAATTTTCAAAATGCGATTTGTGATCCGACTTCGATTCCGTATCGAATAATCGTAGGACTCGTTCATCAAATGAATCAGTTGCATCATGAAATCGCTAGATTGGGCAATAGTGAGGGGCCCTCAGAGGGGACCTTATCTGAATTCAATGCCACAGAGGTAACAGATTCTGAGATGGAACCAATTATGACCGGACAGGAGCAAAGCGATAATCCTTCTCCGGTATCCGAGGATGCCGGAACGAATCCGGTTATTAGCGGGGTTGGCAATTTGTTTCCAGAAGGGCATAAAAAGTACAATCAAGTTGCCACCGGTAGTTATAATGATTATTTAATTTCCAGCCACTCAACCTGTCCGGTATGCGGCAATATTTTTGAAGCCAAAAAGCTTTACCAATCGAAAATGAAGTTTCAAATGATGGATCATGATTTCCGTAAGCATTATGAAGACTTTGAGCCCACATGGTATTCAATATGGGTTTGTCCAAAATGTTATTATGCCAACTTTTATACCGATTATAATGAAATACCTCCCTATAAAAAGCAGGTTATTATAGCTAAAATGGACGAATTAAAAAAACAATTCTCCTTTCAATTCAGCGAACCCAGAACAATCGATCAAGTATT
>DNPQ01000399.1 GCA_003501335.1 Bacillota bacterium | reverse complement strand
GTTTTACTGATTGTGCCGGCCGTTTTTATGGCGATCCTGCTTGCATCCCAGGCTAAAAAATTTCAAACTCTTTTAGAACAGCCCCAAGACTCTGAAAAAGCTTCCAATACCGCAGAAACAATCAAAGAATGGGGCCCATTTTCCAAGCTTAATATCGTCCTTTTCATCCGCTCGATCATTTACTATGCCTTGAACACCTTTATTCCGTTGTACTGGATCCACATCCTGCTGCAATCGAAAGTAATGGGCGGAACGGCATTAACGATTTTTTGCATCACCGCCGCGGTAGGCACTTTAAGCGGTGGCTGGCTGGCCGATCGTTTCGGGAACCTGCGTATCATCCAAATTAGTTTTGCCGTTCTTCTGCCCCTGCTGCTCGCCTTCTCGGCAGTAAGAAATATCTACGCGGCGACCTTGCTTTTGATACCCATTGGCATCCTGCTGGCCGTTCCCTTCAGCCCCATGGTGGTGCTGGGGCAAAAATACCTGCCAGGCAAAGTCGGCTTATCATCGGGTATCACGCTTGGCTTGGGCGTAAGCATGGGTGGAATACTGGCTCCGGTGTTGGGGTGGCTTGCCGACAAACATGGATTGGCCTCTACGATACACGTGGTCGCCTTTTTACCTATCATTGCCGTAGTCATGGCTTTTACCCTGACTATGCCCTTATGTGATCGGGCTACTATAAAATGATTGAAATATAAAGATTTTAGGCTTTCTATAAAATATCGGATGGCAAATCAACCTTGAACACCGCGCGTTTCCCATCGCGATTTGAAGTAAAATAAACACTGTTGTCGCTATGATTCAATATGGGATGAGGATGACTGTCCTGACAGTCCCAAAAAGAATGATGTTCGCACAGCGGAACCCATTGAATGTTTTGGCGCTTCCAATCAATAAACTGTAGGCTAATCCATTCCCCGCCCCAGTTTGCATTAACAGGAGCGCCATCCGGATGAAAATAGCCATCCGAAACGAGCCAATTATTATGAACATTGCCGGCGGTAAAGTGACCGTAGCGTTCATATTGGCGCGGCAACCTGATTTCTATATTATCATTACCCGCCGGACTGACCCTTCCCACATAAGCATTGCCATTTTGAAACTTACCGTGGTAAATAATATACTGGCCATCCGCTTGCCACATTTCATGGCAGGCCCAGTCCGCTTTGCTCCGTTCCCCGCCCTCGGTCCGCAGCCGGACATGTTGATGCCCGTTCCACAGCCAGAGCCGCCTAATGCCGCAATCAGCGGCCCATTCATAATTGTAAAGAATAATCCGGGAATCAACCGGGCTAAACTGGACATGGGTAATCCAGCCTTGGGGTACTTTTTCACAGAGAACTTCTGCGCCGGTTTCGATATTAAAGACCCGTAAATAGGAACTAAGGTTTTCGGTGCGAACCCGTTCATCGATATCATAATCGGGTTTACCGGTAATGACTTCATTCTTCTTATCGGTATCACCTAATTTATAACCCGGGCTGTCATTGATAAAGGTATCACCTTCTAAAGCGCGGGCATCGGTCGTCGGTACACAGATCAATTTACCGTCAGCGCTGACATGGGTAAAGGCCGTTACTTGCTGTGCCGGAAGTTGACTAATAACCTTCATCTTGCCATTTAAATCCGCGGAACAAAGATCCCGGCCTTGAATAAAATAAACCTTGGCATTTCGGGCATCAATACTAATGCTTGCCAGGCCAAGCCCGCGGTAGGGATTGCCGTTAAAATAGACATAGGACTTTAAAAAACCTTCGCAGTTTTGGCTGAGCTGTTTTTCCTCACCGGTTACAAGATTACGGCGGAAAACATTGGGATGGCCCGTCCGGTCACTAATAAACCACAATATTTGATCATCAGCCGAAAGGCTTGATGAGGTAAAATAAAGTAGTTGCTCGTTGGCGGCTGGGTTATTTGTCATCCTTATTGGAATCATCTGATCACTCCCTCATTGAATTATTCCTTTCAAGTGGATCAAAAACTAAATTCAGTTTAGGCTGCTGAATTTCTTTGCTATATTTTAATTTTAGATGAGTTCGACCAATATTTCGTTGCTGATATTGCTAAGATTGGATAAATTTGCATATCTTGCGGTAATGATGTTACAATAAGATCAGGATCGAGGTGTTCCAATGGTCATCATCAAAACCCCGGATTTTTCTATCGAATACAAAGATATTATTCTGGTGGATCATTCTCCCCTTGAACACTATCATGATAGTTTTGAACTGGCATTTTTTATCAACGCCCAACTGCACATATTTGTCAAAGATATCAACTATTCCTTAAAGGGCGGCGATATGCTTTTTATTGATGAATATGATATTCACCGCATGGTTTACAATCCAAACTCCACCTATGCAAGGTATGTTATCAATTTTCGCAAAGGATTTATCCTGCCGTTTTTAAATTACTTGAAAATCGAAACTATTTTAAATGACCTTAAGACGATACCTTTCAAAAAAGCCAGTCTAAACTTAAAGCAAACCACTGAAATGGAAAGCTTATTCAAAAATCTACTGAAATTAAATGGAAAAATCGCAAACGAATACCAACCGGCAATAACCTCCGCATTAATCAAATCCTATCTGCTGATCATATTATCCAAGCTAAAAATGTTCATCAATCAAAATAAAGCCGATGTACCGGATACCAAAAATTTAAAAGTTCAAGCAATCGTGCAATATATTGATGGTCATTACATGTCGCCCTTAAGTCTGGATAAATTGCAAGAGGTTTTTAATATCAGTAAGTTCCATATCAGCCATATATTTAAGGAGGTAACCGGCTTTACAGTTACGGAATATATTCAATACCGCCGGATAATCGAAGCGCAAAAAATGTTAAAATCGAAA
>DNPQ01000051.1:1901-5734 GCA_003501335.1 Bacillota bacterium | reverse complement strand
GGAACCGGGAAATATTGGTTTTTATCTGCCGGTGATGGATAAAAGCGATTTTTTTAAAACAGTTATCGCTGACGGAGCATTACCACGAAAAACATTCTCCATGGGAGAGGCTGAAGAAAAACGGTTTTATATGGAATGCCGTAAAATAATTTGAAAAGTCCACCTTGATATGAGCTTTTCCAAGGGGTTGTCTCAAAGAGTAACAGAGACAACCTCTTTTTTATTTTGTATGGATATTGAAGCAAAAAAATAACGGGCCTACCCGGAAAGTAACAGATAATTTTTGGGACCAAATATCATTTTGCGACAAAGTTACAAGAGAAGTTTGGGTATAATCTACAAAGAAGTTAATTATTGCAAAGGGCCATGGACCTTCGAAACAGCAATAACACGAATACTGGAGAAAATAAGGCATTTTTATCGTTGAAATCGTCGTAAGGATGGCCTGATTAAAGGAGGGATAGCTGTTGTATTTTTTAAAAAAGCTTATTTCTGAATTTAAATTGAAAAAAACCGGTTATGAGATTTCTTTTCATCCCAGCGGCGCTATTGGCTTAAAAAAATTGAAATGACTGATCCAAATTTGCATGGATTAGAGACGAACAGAGAGCAAATTTGTCTTCGCTACCAAGTTGCATTTTCAGGGATGAACACCTTTTTGATGCAACTTGGTATGAAACTGGCAAAATAAACACGAAAGGGGGGAATTCACTTTGAGTATAAGCTTTGAAAGGTTTGAAGAACAGATTCATGAAATGATCGATTCGCGAATTACCAATATAGGTAAGGCAATTCGGCTGATTATTCCGGAATATAACCAGATTATTTGTAAAAGCCCTCCTTTACAAAATACCTACGAGGGTTGGGCGATGCTTGAGCAAGGAATGGAAGAACTTTGGGATGAAATCAAGAAAGATAAAAAAGTCCAATCCCCGGAGCAAATGCGTAGGGAGGCCATTTTTATCAGCGCTACTGCCATGAGGTTTATGATTGATTTGTGTTTGGAGGATAAACAAAAAATAGAATAGCCAGGACTCATGCTATTATAATTTTATTTGTCATTTTTGAAAAACAGGTTTCTCTTTACCTGTTTTTTATTTTAAATGAATGAAAATATTACTTTTTTAAGGCCCTTGCAGGGAAAATATTGGTTAATGCCAAATAGTTATTGATGAAGTTATACAAATCGTTGAAGTAGGAGAGCTTACGAATAGGCTTTATGAATCAACCAAAACCGAATTGTCGTAGTCTGCCAGCCTCATTGTGAACCAAGCCGTATGAGTGTCTTCATCAACCAGATTATGCTGAAGAACCTTTTTTAATTCCGGGCCGTAATTATCTTGGATGGTATTGATTAATTCTGTATAATCGTTCATTGCCTTTTGTTCGATTAAAATATTGGCTTTCAATACATTTTCCAATCCGGATATGGAGAGTATACTTCCGGCTACTTTGCCGAGGATGGGTGAAAGAACATCTCCCAGTTTGGTTGGGGATCCTCCAAGTTTTCTGATTTGAGCGGCAATGTTATCGACATGCTCTTGTTCAATGAAAGCCGTTCGCTCGAAAACGATGCTTTCGTAACTGCCGAGAAAGTTCCCATATTGGGACATATATAGATCGATCTGATTGAGTTCCAAACTGTAAAACCAGTTCAGTCTGGTAATTAACATTGTTTGATCCATGACTATCTCCTACCTAAGATTAGTATAACCCATTTGGCGGGAAAATAATCGTTTGCAGTAGAAGACCATGATGCTTTTAATGATTGAATGTTTCTGGCGCCACCGCCGCAATATAGAAAGCAGGAAAAAAAGGCCGGTTTATAGAAAATTTAAAGGAGATCGGCTGGATTCTTTTGCTAAATCAGAGAATTTTGGAAAAGGTTATCCTATAAAAATCTGGGTAAAATCGGTTGATTTTATATGCGTATGAGTTAGGAATCCGTTCATATAATTTTATGGGGGTTTTTGGAATGTCTGATCGATGATCATTTGGAGAAAGCCTTTTATTAAAAAAGTTTTTCAAGATTGAAAGAAACAAAATTGTAAAAAGCCTTTAATGGTATTCGTGTATAATAACAATTAAGCCGAAAACCGTTTCAAAGTAAAATTTTTCGTAACGTAAGTTCAAATGATTAATGCGCGCTTACGCGGGAAAGCGAGATAAATGAATGACAAAACCACGATTGTTGGTACTTTCAGCTTCCATTGGAGCAGGACATGTAAAAGCGGGAGAAAGTTTATGTGAGGCTTATGAAGAATCTTTTAACGGCGAGGCCCGCCATGTGGACTTTTTACGTTATGCTTCGCCTATTTTTAGCCATTGGATCGAAGAAGCCTATTATATTATGACGAAACATACGCCATCAGTATATAAATTATTATACCAAATGGCCGATAATCGTTTTTCACCGGCCAAAAAATCGGAGGTACTCATCGGACTCAGCAAGTACCGGGATTTAGTTCGGGAGTTCCGGCCTCACGCGATCATTTCGACCCATTTTTTTCCGGCTGCGATAGTTTCCTTTATGTATCCCCATTTTTCAGTCCCCAATGGTGTCGTGTTGACCGATTATGTTTCCCATCATATTTGGGTCAATCCCAATACCCAACTGTTCTTTGTAGCCCATGAAGGTATGGTTGATGAGCTGAAACAACTGGGAGTCGATGAAGAGAAGATACGGGTAACCGGGATTCCGATTCGGCCGGTGTTCGACCAAGAGTTTAACCGCCAAGAAATGCAGAAAAAGCTCGGCCTTGATCCGAATAAATTGACATTGCTCGTTATGAGCGGTGGCAATGCCATTGGCCCCCTTGCCGAGATTTTGAAAGCCTTGGAGCAATTTAAGGAGAACTTTCAAATCTTTGTGATTACCGGGCATAACCAAAAATCTTTTATACAATTGACTGAGCTTTTTCAGGAGCTGAATATCAAAGGCCAGGTTCTGGGGTATGTCGATAATGTCCATGAATATATGGTCGCAGCGGACTTGTTAATCTCGAAAGCCGGCGGATTAACGGTTACCGAAGCCATTACCATCGGCTTGCCGATGGCCATTATTCAACCGACTCCGGGTCAGGAGGATGGAAATACCACCTTCTTAACCAAGGCCGGTTCGGGAACTTATCTTAAAAGCATCAAGGAATTGGAGAATTTTATCAGCGAATTGTTAGCCAATCCTTCGATGATTGAACAGATGCGTCAAAATGCCTTAAAGCTTTCGAAACACAATGCCACCCATTCGATTTTAACGGAAATCGATAAGTTAATCGCGGAAAAGCGGAGATAGAAAAGTAGATGGGTATGGCAAGAATGTTAAATATTTAACAAATTGCTCTTTGTTTTCATGGTAAAATGGGTAGAGATTTTTTTATGTTTTAAGTTGTTTGGCAATGAATCCAAACGGCTCAATTGAAGGATTGAACATGACTCAATAGATTACTAAAATAAATAGAGGAGCTGAATTTATGATAACCAAAGAACGGCTCGAATTAGTTGCGCCTTGTGGATTAGACTGTGGTATTTGCGAATTATACCTTTGCAAGGATAATGCCCAACTTTACAAGGCATTAATTGAGAAAGGTATACCCAAAGAGAAAATACCTTGTAAAGGATGCCGTTCGATAAAAGGGAATTGCCCGGCATTTGAGAGTACCTGTGAAACCTATCAGTGTGCTGTGAAAAATAAAATTGATTTTTGTTCCGAGTGTAACGAGTTTCCCTGTATAAAAGTCCAACCCGGCGCCAATAGAGCTGACTCTTTACCCCATAATATGAAGGTTTTTAATCTATGTACCATTAAACGAATTGGACTAGAGGCTTTTATCGAA
>DNPQ01000051.1:0-1638 GCA_003501335.1 Bacillota bacterium | reverse complement strand
CCCCAATTACCAGAGTGAGGAATATCCGGTAGGTACGATTTTTTGTTTTCGATATTCAGTTGGCGTTAAGCCGACTTTTTTTTTGAAGCAAACATTAAAATTGGACAAACTGCCGAATCCGCAAATAAAAGCGATGTTTAATATTTTGCTATCAGGGTTTGCCAGCAGTTCCAGCGCTTTTTCGATCCGCAACTTTTGAAGGTATTGGCCGGGAGTCAGGTTCAATTGTTGATGAAAGATACGAATCAAATGGTTTTGACTAATGTTTAGCTGTTTTATTCCCAGTGACAGTTTGACGCCATCATCAAAATAAGTATCATAAATGTTTTTTGCCTGTTCGATTAATTCGCTTTTTGGATGGTAGGAAAGCCGATCCGGCCTGCAGCGCTTGCAAGGGCGTAATCCAAAGGCAAAGGCGCTTTCAATAGTGTCAAAGAATTCCACATTTTTTCGGAGTGGCGTTTTCGACTTACATGATGGGCGGCAAAAAACGCCGGTTGTTTTCACCCCATAATAAAATTGACCATCAAACGTTTCATCACATTCCAGGACAGCCTGCCATTTTTCATTATCCGTAAAGGCCATATAGCCACCTCGATTGCAAACTTGGTTTTAACCTGAATCCGGCAAGTAACTTCATTTAATTCATATCAAATAGAACTTGCCGGATCGAGGTTTAAGTTTATTTTTTGGCTAAAGCCCAAAGGTAGAGCGAAGCCACGGAACCATAGGGCGAATAGCGCCGGCGGTATCTTTCAAACTGTGAGCGGGATAATTTCCTTAAACCATATAAATGAATCATACCGCGTTGAATGGCCAAGTCGCCCCAGCTGACTACATCCGGACGCTCCAGGGAAAAAATCAAAAGCATCTCCGCTGTCCATTCGCCAATGCCGTTCAAGGCAGATAAGCGCTGGATAACTTCATCATCAGGCAATGCGGCAAGGACAGATAAATTGAGAGTCCCTTCAGCGACTGCTGTGCCAATACCCTTGATATATCCTGCTTTTCGGGTTGACAAGCCGCATTGCTGGATTTCAGCGATGGTGGCGCTAGCGATTTTTTGGGGAGTGATCGCCCCGAAACGTTCCTGCATACGATGGTAAACTGTGGCAGCAGCCTTTGCGGAGATTTGTTGGCCGACGATACTGTTGATCAGCGCGCTAAACAGGTCGGGGATCACCTCTCGCTCGATCAGCCCGATTCGGTCGATGGCCGCTCCTAACTTGCGATCTTTCTTCTTTAAAAAGATCAGTTCGACTTCACCATATTTAAAAAATTCCATTGACCTTTTCCAATTCCAAAAGTTTTTCTTTGAGGGACAGTCCTCCCCGGTAACCGGTTAAATGACCGTTGGCCCCGATGACCCGATGGCAGGGGATAAAAATGGGGAGAGGATTGCGGTTATTGGCAAGCCCTACGGCTCTTGCTGCTTTGGGATTGCCAATCGCCCGGGCGATTGCTTGATAACTTCGCGTCTCGCCATAAGGAATCTTTTGCAATTGTTGCCAAACCTGCAGCATGAATCCGGTCCCGGCCGGCGCCAGGGGTAACGTAAAAATTTTTTGTTTTCCTGTGAGATAGCTCTGTAATTGGTTGGCGGCATCTTTTTCAGCAAGTCTGTTTCCAAGACTCTGC
>DNPQ01000458.1 GCA_003501335.1 Bacillota bacterium | reverse complement strand
ACTTGGCGGGGGTATTGTTCGGGCTGCTAAAGTTTAACAATGTCCAGTCCGCTTTAGAGTTTGGCAACGCCATGGCGGCCATTAAAAACACGATTACCGGGGATATGCCGGTCAGCGATTTTCAGGAAATCCAGCGGGTCATCCGGGACCATCAAACGAAAAATACCAGTGAATTGAACCGCTAAGGCCCATTGAAAAGGCAGATAACACTTGTAATAACCAAAAGCCAAGCTTGATGAATCCTACTGGAGCACTTTTGGGGCATGGAAAACCTTCGAAAAAATAGTATCATTATAGGATGAAAATAATTTATTTCAATTTACCTGCCGTCCCTTTGGATGCAGGTTTTTTATTTGCGGGGAAGGATTGTCCGAACGACCGGGGAGATTTTCCGGAAGAACGGAAGGATTGTCCGAACGACCGGGGAAATCTCCTGAGTGATTGAAGGGCTGGATTAATGGGCTACGAGAAAGGTTTCCCATGGAAGGGAGGCGATGACTTTGATCATGGTAGGCAGTGCCGCGACGCCCATCGACCGGAATATACGGATGCTGATTGCCATAAATTACAAGAAGAGGTAGAAAGCTAAAGAAGCCTAATAAAAAATAAAGGAGTATAATCCCGCTAACAAAGGAATATCTTTACAACCTCCGTTTAGCAGATTATAATGAAATTAAATCTTTCTTGTAGCTGGGGTTATGAAGAATTTTTTGGTCTTTTTGTTTTAAAAATCGTAAGTGACCAAATATTTCAGATTTTAAATGTTTATGAAGTTGAAAGATAGTATCCGGGTCAGTATGAGTTTATGGATGGAGAACGATATTTTATGGCACAGTCAGCAACTTTGACATATAGTGGGTTTATCAGCAATTGTTTAACGGAAAACCGGATATCATCCGGTTTTTTTTTATAAATAGATGGTCAGTTTTTATGTCAAAAGAATGAATGAGTATGGATTTAAAATTAGCGCGAAAAATTTGGTTGGTTTATCCAGGCCTGTCATAGCAATTATTTCTGGATATTTTTTGGCAAAATGATATGTAAAATGACTACGGAGAATTTACAGAGTATCCGATATATAAAATACTCAGTCATTTTATAATTTCGGTTGAGTTAGTCAAGGTCATCTTGACTTGGCATTACGCAATAAAGTTTTGAGTTAAAATAGTCACGAGGAGTGAAAAGAATGAACAAAATGTATCGGATTGCCGGTATGATCATGGCAGGTATTGCCATGATGATATTCTTATCGGCGTATTATCCAGTGAAGGCCGGCGATACGCCTCCACAAATCAGGGCTTTATGGGTGGATGCTTTCCGGGACGGGATCAAAACCCCCGCTCAGGTTGATAAGTTGATCCAAGATTCGGTCAACGGCAATATCAATACCCTTATCGTGCAAGTACGGCGGAGGGGAGACGCCTATTATAACAAAAGCATTGAACCCCGGACTGAAGATCCTGATTTAGCACCCGGATTTGACGCTTTACAATACTTAATTGAGAAAGCCCATGCCAACGGTATCCAGGTTCATGCCTGGTTAAATACTTTGGTAGCCTGGAACCGTCCTTTACCGCCTAAAGATCCGGGCCATGTCTGGAACTTACATGGGGCCAAAGCGTCCGATAAGGATTCGTGGATTTCCTATTATCGGGTCTATGATGATGCCACCAAGAGCTGGTCGCAAAAGCTATATTCCTCCTATTATCTTGATCCGGGGAACCCGGCGGTGGTGGATTATACGACTGCGGTCTACATGAATATCGTCAAAAATTACGATGTGGACGGCATCCATTTGGATTATTCCCGTTACTCCGACCGGGAATTCGGTTACAATCCGACCAGTGTGGCCCGGTATAACGCTCAATATGGGACGACCGGCCTTCCGGCGCCTGATGATCCCAATTGGATCCAGTGGCGGCGGGATCAGACAGCCAATTTAATGCGGAAAATCTATTTAAATGCCATCGCCATTAAGCCCAATGTGAAAGTCTCTTCAGCCGTCATCACTTGGGGTGAAGGACCCGTTGCCGAAGCAGATTGGCTAACGTCCCGGGCCTATACTCAAGTCTATCAGGATTGGCGGAGCTGGCTTGAAGAAGGAATTATCGACATGGCCGTTCCGATGAATTACTATAGTGAGTGGAAGCCGGAACAGCAGATTTGGTACAACCACTGGATTGAATGGGAAAAAGACCATCAATACGGGCGTCAGATCGTCATCGGTCCCGGAATCTTCATGCAATATATCGAACAATCGCTGGATCAAATCCGCCGGGCCCAAACACCGTCCGCAAAAGGAAATATGGCGGCAGGTGTGGCGCTCTATGCCTATGCGGCCAGCAATCTATACAGCAGTGAAGATTTCAAAGAGTCGGTCGCATCCAGAGGACTGGCCCGCCAACCCTACCGTTTTATGCCGGAAACCAATGACTGGTTCTTTCACTTGCTTTCGCAAGGCGGCGGATATGTCGATCCGGTATTAAACCAACATATCGACACCAAACCGGTCTTTCAGGAGAAAACGGCTGTTCCGGACATGCCCTGGAAGTCCAATCCGGTCGACGGTTATCTGATGGGGAATCTGCCAACCTCTTCCGGCAAAAATTTCGATCATGTCAAGATAACGGTGGACCGGTTTATCCGATTGCCGGAGCTTCCTTACGATATCCAGGATTTAGGCTTCCATCGCGAAGTTTACAGCGACGGTAGCGGGTGGTTCGGTTTGGCGAAACTGCCGCGCGGACTTTATCAGATTAAATTCACGGACGGTGAATCCGGTGAACAGAGTGAGAAGGTTTGGGTCCAACCCGGACTGGTTTCTCAAGTTGAATTGACGAGTGTTGCTCATCAGCAATAAATGAAGAACTTGCAGGATGATTTAATTATGCAGGCTGTCTCAAAAGAGACAGCCTAGTTTTTTAATATTTTGCCGGGAAGTTTACCTGTTGTTGATTGACATGAACTGCGCGGCAGTTTATATTGAAGTTGCGTTTGCCAATCGCCAGAACGAACATTGAATTTTATCCTAAGGGAGGTTCCGATGAATAGGCTTCGAAGTTTAATCAAATTATTCTGGATTTTTTTTAAAGTGGGTTCATTTACGTTTGGGGGAGGCTTAACGATGCTCCCGCTGATTCAAGAAGAAGTGGTTGAAAAGCAAAAATGGGTTTCCGAAGAGGAAATTGTTGATATTTTCGCCATATCCCAGTCGGTGCCGGGGGTCATCGCCATCAATTCCTCGATCTTTATCGGCAACAAAGTCGCCAAAATTCCGGGAACGATTGCAGCCGCATTAGGAGTGATTTTACCGGCATTTTTGTCGATTATTTTAATCTTAATCGCTTTACTGCATTTTCAAAATAATGTTTACGTGGAAAGAGTGTTGAGCGGGATTCGCGCAGCATCGGCAGGGTTAATTCTTTTGTCTGCGATCAAACTCGGTAAAAACATCTTGAAAGACAAGCTCAATTGGATCATTGCGATTGCGGCATTTACAGCAATCTGTGTGTTCAATATCAATGCGGCATGGGCGGTTATCGGCGGAGGGTTGGTCGGGTATTTCGCGTATCTGCTTAAACGGGCCAGGGCTCAAAAATGAGGAGAAAATCATGATAGCTTATCTCAAGTTGTTTTATATATTTTTCCGGATTGGTCTCTTTAGCTTTGGCGGCGGATATGCCATGTTGCCCATGATCTATCAAGACATTCAAACCTTTGGGCTGATGTCGGCCCATGAGTTTTCCAATGTAGTCGCCTTATCGCAAATGACGCCGGGACCCGTTGCGGTCAATGCAGCCACGTATGTCGGCTTTAAAGCAGCCGGTTTTTGGGGGGCCGTTTTTGCAACGATCGGCGTATCTTTACCATCCTTTATTATTATTTTACTGATCGCATCGTTCATGAACCGATTTAAAACCAATCCGGTTATTCAAGGCGTACTGTCCGGCATCCGTCCGGCTACGGTGGGGATGATCGCCACGGCCGTGTTCTTTTTTGCAAACACATCCATCATCCGGCAAGGATTTTTTAGTTTGC